>QKAL01000307.1 GCA_003246475.1 Lentisphaerota bacterium | reverse complement strand
ATTTTCGGAGGGCTTCTGCTCCACTGCTGCGTTGAATTCGAATTGCTGTGGACCCGGTATGCCGCGCTGGATCCGGTATTGCGCAAGATGTCAGAAGGCCCTGCAAGTTATATTCCGGAATTGATGGACTGCTTCCGTCACCTGGAACTTGCGGAACATAATGCTGGAGAATCCAAGTTTGTCAAGATAATCGACCTGGTCGATGACATGGTCCTCAGTGACGCGATTATGGCAAGGAACGGCACACTGATCGTCGGCAAGGGGTGCATAATCAATCCGGCGATACGGCAGCGTCTACTCAATTTCATGAAACAGGATATTATCGACAACATGGTCAAAGTCGCCGCGAATTAATGGGTTATATACGACAATCAGGACCAGACCTTGCCGCCGCGGATCACACTTTTAAGATGGGTCCAGATGCTGCTCTCCGAGCTTTTCTTGCCGAAAGAATTGATTCTGGCCATAACCTCCGAAGCACTGGTAAAACGATCCTCCGGATTCTTGCGCAACATTCCCTCTAGCAGGGTCTGAACGCATTCCGGAAGTTCCGGAACCAGTTTGCACGGCTCAACCGGACGGGCGTTGCAGATTGAATCGATCATCGCCTCGACATTCTGCCCCTGAAAAGGCTTGATGCCCGTAATCAGTTCATAAGCGAGAATCCCCAGTGAAAAAATATCGGAACGGTTGTCCACCTGTCCATTACCCCCAAACGCCTCCGGAGCCATGTAAGCTGGAGAACCAACCACCTCACGCAGATCGGAATGGGTGGAGGTAGCGGCGTCGCGCAACGCGGCAATACCAAAGTCGAAAAGCTTCACTTTGAACCCGTCTTCGACCATAACATTACCCGGCTTTACGTCACGATGCAGAACCCCCAATTTGTGGACCGCCGACAGCGCCGCCGATATCTGGGAAATAATATAAATCTTCTGCTCCAGAGTCAACTTCTTTTCCTTGATGTAATAGGTGAGAACTCTTCCTTCAACATATTCCATCATGATATAAGGATAATTGCCGACATGGGAAATTCCCGACTGAAGAATCTTGATGACATTGGGATGACTGATCCGGGTAAGAAATTTTTCTTCCCGCAGAAACCGGCTTACCGCATCCTCGTCAAGCCCCCACGAGCTGCTGGGGCGCAGAACCTTGAGCGCATATTTCATCCGGTCTTTCTCCAGCAGGATCACCACGCCGGTAGAACCGATACCCAGCGTACGGATAATCTGGTAGTCTGGAAAACTCTGCATGATAGAACCGGCATCCAGACCGCGAACACCATCTCCCAGCATCCCGGCCATCGTCTTCTCATGCTGGGCAAGCGCGGCTTCAACCGTGGCTAAAAGTTTCTGAACCGTAAATGGTTTCGACAGATAATCGAAAGCCCCGGTCTTCATAGTTGAGACAGCTTCCTCAAGTTCAGGATTCCCGGTAATAATAACCACTTCCGTTGCCGGGTGGTGCTCCTTGCAGTATTTCAGCAGTTCCGGACCGGTAATCCCAGGCAGCTTTGAATCGATGAGCATCAGATTATACTTATAGTCAATCAGCATCTCCAGTGCCTGACCGCTACCGGCACACAAGTCCAGCACATACCCTTTCGGCTTGAGAATCTCCGAAATAAGATCCAGAATCATCGGGTCATCATCGATAACCAGAATCCGGTATTTACTGTTTACTGTTTTCTCTGAATTGCTCATTTGTTTTTCAATTTAAAAACACAAAATTAAGTAATGATTATAACACAAGGTTTAGTAATTAGCAATAGACCGGAGAAATATGCGAGCAAATTTCTCCGGTAAAACAGGATTTCAACCGCAACAATCAGAATTTTGCTACAGCTTTTATCCAGGCATCGGCAATAAGTTTATGTCCAGCAAAAGTCGGATGAACGCCATCCCCCAGCCAGTAATCGGCAGGAGCTCTTTTCTCCGCCGCGTCAAAGACTTCCTGCAACGGCAAATAGACCGCATCAAACTCTTCAGCCAAGCGCTTGACCACTTCGCCGCGCGCACTGATCTCATCGATCCAGTCAGATCCCACCGCTCCGGTATGCAGAACAAAGGGCTGGCAAAGCAGCAACCGGATCGCCGGCAACTCGTTTTTGGTCCATTGCAGCAGCATGCGGTAAAACATCTCATAGCGCTCAACTTCCACCCCGTTCTGGCTCGCCTTTTCGTGCCAGGTGTCGTTAACGCCGATCAGAATACTGAGCAGATCCGGTTTGAGATTAAGCGCATCAAGCTTCCACCGGGCATACAGATCGACAATCCGGTTACCGGAAATACCACGGTTGAATATACGGAGGTCTTTTTCCGGTAAAGTCGCCAGCAGTTCGGCGCTTATTAATAGAGGATAACCTTCGCCCAAACCACTGTTAGCTGACAGAAATTCGCGGTTTCTGCCGCAATCGGTAATCGAATCACCTTGAAATACTATCGTTTTAACTGAATTAAGCATGTCTAGAGCTCCTTCCCGAGTCGTTACATTTTTTTAAGTTAACCTGTCATCGTATAATTTCCAGCTGATGTTTACAATGTCTGGCAATTTTTGAAGGAGAGTTTTGCTTTTTCCTCATATAACTTATATATTTACTGGAAAGATGTGTCTTTTAACCGGCGGAAAATATCGGGGTATATATCATGTATGGTTTTTATCGTGTTGCAGCGGCAGCTCCGGCAATCAAGGTGGCCGACGTTGAACATAATATCTGCCGCATTGTCGCGGCGGTCAAGGAAGCGGACTCGGAACAGGCCGCGGCTATCGTATTTCCGGAAATGTCGGTCACCGGCTACACCTGCGGCGACCTCTTTATGCAATCACAACTGCTGCTGGCCGCCGAAAATGCCGTCGGAATCATCGCACGGGAAACCGCCGGGCTTAAGATCATCACCATCATCGGCGCTCCACTGGTACTGGACAACGCCATTTACAATTGCGCCTTTGTCATACAATCGGGTTGTATTCTGGGAATCGTTCCTAAACTGTTTATTCCCAATTACAAGGAATTTTATGAAAAACGCTGGTTTGCTTCAGGCGCAGAACTTCCTACCCGCAACATCGATTTTCTCGGAACATCTGTGCCTTTCGGAACTCGCCTTACTTTCAGCCACGACCGTTATTTTCGTTTCGGAGTGGAGTTGTGCGAAGACCTCTGGGGCGTAATCCCGCCCAGCAGCCAACACTGCCTGGCCGGAGCAATATTGACATTCAACCTTTCTGCCAGCAATGAGTTGGTGGGAAAATACGAATACCGACGAGACCTCGTCCGGCAGCAAAGCGGACGCTGCATCTCCGGTTATGTCTATGCCTCGTCCGGAGTTCATGAATCGACTCAGGATCTGGTCTTCGGCGGTCATCTGATCATTGCCGGCAACGGGATAATGGTTGCGGAAAACCGGCGATTCCAACGTCAGGATGAAATCATCTACGCCGATCTCGACTGTCAGCGGCTGCTGGCCACCCGGCTGGGAGAAAGCTCTTACCGCGACAGCCGATCTCCGGCGGAGCCGTCTTTTATCGATGTAAAGGTCGGGTCCGTCAATCATATTTCCGAACTGAAATATTCAAGCGTCAACCCTCAGCCCTTTGTCCCGGCAGAAAAATAATCCCGTAACTTGCGCTGCGAAGAGATATTCCACATCCAGACCGCCGGTCTGGCTAAACGCTTTGAACACACCGACGCCGCCCGCGCCGTTATCGGTATCTCTGGCGGACTTGATTCAACACTGGCGCTGCTGGTCGTTTCAGAAACGTTTAAACGTTTGGGACGCGATCCACATAACATCGTCACGGTGACTATGCCCGGTTTCGGCACCACCGATCGGACTTATAACAACGCCATCGCCCTGTGCGGACTTCTGGGAACCGATCTGCGCGAAATAGATATCAAACCCGCGTGCCTGCAACACTTCAAAGATATTGGCCATGATCTTGAAAAACACGACGTCACCTATGAAAACGTCCAGGCCCGCGAACGAACCCAGATGCTGATGGACATTGCCAACCGCGAAGGCGGGTTGGTCATCGGAACCGGCGACCTTTCGGAAATCGCTCTCGGCTGGTCCACATATAACGGCGACCACATGTCGATGTATGCGGTTAACTGCAGCGTTCCCAAAACTTTGATCCGCTATCTGATCCGCTGGGTGGCCGACAATGCCGATAAAAAACTGCGGCTGACGTTAGAGGACATCATCGACACCCCTGTCAGCCCGGAGCTGCTCCCAAACCGCAAGGACGGCGAAATCAACCAGAAGACCGAAGACATCATCGGACCCTATGAGCTGCACGACTTCTTCCTCTACCACATGGTAAAATACGGCGCCGCGCCGGATAAGATCCGCTATCTGGCTGAAATCGCTTTTCAAGACAAATATCAGCCGGAAACAATCGCGCGAATCCTGGAACTGTTTCTGCGCCGTTTCTTCACACAACAGTTCAAACGCAGTTGTATTCCGGATGGACCAAAAGTTGGAACAATCAGCCTGTCACCCCGCGGTGACTGGCGCATGCCAACCGACGCGTCATGGAACACATGGTCTAAGAAAAAAAGTCCCTAATCGGCTCAGTTGGAACAGGGGAGGAGTAAGAATGAAAACATTCAAAATAACGGTTTTAATCGCTGCGGCAATCGTACTGGTACCATTCTGTCCGGCGGAGATCACCTCCCCCCTGGCCAATAAGGAGTTAAAAGCGGTTACCCTGGCATGCCAATGGCAGCCGCAAGCTCAGTTTGCCGGATTTTATCTTGCTCAAGAAAAAGGATTCTATCGCCGTTGCGGCCTTGAAGTCAATATCATACACGCGGACACCACCTGCAGTAATACCGCCATGCTGCGGGATAACAAGGCACAATTCGTTACTATGTTTCTGGCCTCGGCAATAAAATTCAATTCAAACGAAATACCCATCGTCAATATAGCACAGCTCTTCCAGCACTCATCACTGTTGATCGTTGGCCGCAAAACTGAAATCAAAAACGTTCGAGACCTCAACAACCGGCGAGTCGGAATATGGTACTCGGATTTCGAAGACATTCCTTTACAATTCCTGGCGGACAACACCTACAACTCCAAGGTGTTAATGATCAACAGCGGCATCAATATGTTTCTCTTTGGCGGAGTGGATGCCCTGACCGTCACCATCTATAACGAATTTCATTCTCTGATTATGGCCGGAATCAATCCGGATGAACTCACCGTTTTCCGGATGAGTGAAAACGATCTGGATGTCCCTGAGGATGGCATTTATTGCCGCCGGGATTACTTTGAGCAAAACCCGCAACTTTGCCTGGATTTTGCCCAAGCCTCGCTGGAAGGATGGAAGTATGCCGCTCAACATCCGGACGAAGCTCTTGATCTGGTTGAAAAAATGTGCAAGGAATATCATCTGCCATGGGCAAAAACCCATCAGAAGTGGATGCTCAATGAAGTTTTGAAACTAATTTTCCCGCCGGATTCCGAACTAATCAGCGGAGTACTCAACCGCGGGGGATATTATCGTGCCTTGGAACTGCTCCGCAGCAGCGGCAAAATCCGGAACGAAACCAGATACGTCGATTTCTATCGCGGCAACCATTAATGAGAGGATAATCTGCATGTTAAAAAACCGAAGTCTTGCTTTTAAATACAGTTTTTACATACTGCTCTGCGTCGTCATTGTCACTACGGCTATTTTTGTGCGCAACCATTTCGCCACCAGACAAATGATGTTAGCAAACATCGAAGAAAACGCCCGCAACCTCTGCGAAGCCACGGCATTCAAAATCGACCAGACCTTTGTCATCGCCGCAGCACAAGCCAATGAAATGGGCACGTTTATGGAAAACGTCTCTCCCTCAGACGAGGAAATCCGGAAATTGATGATCAATTACCTGGCACAATCCAACGAACATATTTTCGGAGCCGCCATCGCCTTCGAACCCTTCCGCTTTTCCCCCGACCGAAAGTACTATTCTCCATACGTTTACCGCGATGGACGCGAAATTAAATTTATGTATCTTGGCAACGACAACTACGTCTACCACCTGATGGACTGGTATCAGATCCCCAAGGAATTGCAGCTTCCAGTCTGGAGCGAACCCTACTTTGACCAGGGCGGCGGTAATGTTATCATGACCACCTATTCCTCGCCTTTCTACAGAATACGGGATGGAAAAAAGATTTTCGAAGGCGTCGTCACTAACGACATCTCCCTCTCCCGCCTGCAACGTTTAGTCGCTTCCGTCAAACTCTATAATTCCGGTTACGGTTATCTGATCTCACGGCACGGCAGAATCATCAGCCACCCCAACGTATCGCTGATTATGAATCATACCATATTCAGCGTCGCCGAAGAATTTCACCGCCCGGAACTTAAAAGTCTCGGCAAACGTATGGTCAACGGCGAATACGGTTTCATCCCCTATCACAGTGAAACTCTCGGCCGCAACTGCTGGCTCTACTTCATGCCGCTCAAATCCAACGGCTGGTCCCTGGCAATTGTCATCCCCGAAGACGAACTGTTCTCCGGTCTGTACAAACTAAACCGGATCACCATCCTCATTTCAAGCATCGGACTGCTCATACTGTTGATCGTCATCATCCTCGTCACCTACAAAGTCACCCGGCCGCTGAAAGCTCTCACCTCCGCCACCGAGGAAATCGGAAAAGGCAATTTCCACCAGCGACTTCCAGCACCCAAAGGGAAAGATGAAATCGGTATCCTCAGCAGCGCCTTTAACTCAATGCAGCAGGCGCTCAAAGATCATGTTGAAACCCTGAAGCGTACCACCGCGGAAAAGGAAAAGATCGAAAGCGAACTGAAAATCGCCCGGGAAATTCAGATGAGTATCATCCCGAAATTCTTCCCCCCCTTCCCCGACCGCAGCGAATTCAATGTATTTGCCATACTCGAGTCAGCCAAAGCCGTCGGCGGCGACCTCTATGACTTCTTTTTTCTGGATGACGACCGGCTCTGTTTCGCCATTGGCGACGTTTCCGGCAAAGGAGTGCCCGCCTCGCTGTTTATGGCTGTAACCCAGACGCTGCTCAAAGCCACCGCCGAGAAAACCCTCTCTGCCGGCGCTATTGTGACCAGAATCAACCGTGCTTTATCCAAAGATAATGAGATGAGCATGTTTGTCACCTATTTTCTGGGAATCATCAACATCCGTAACGGCGAAATGGAATTCTGTAATGCCGGTCACAATCCACCGTTTGTCATGCGCCTCAATGGTTCTATTGAAAAAATAAAAAAACTGCACGGCCCGCCAATGGGAATCATCGAAACCGGGGTCTATGAATCGGACCACATGCTGCTGCAGCCCGGCGAAGGAATCATTCTTTACACCGACGGCGTTACTGAAGCCATGAACAACCGCAATCAATTATACGGCGAGGAAAAACTGCTGGAACTGCTTGCCTCCCAGCATGACGAGAAAGCCAAAGCATTGGTGGAAACAATCCTCGGCAGTGTACGGGTCCATGCCGGCGGCGTCGAACAGTCCGACGACATCACCATCCTCGCTTTGCGTTACTATGGACTCGGCGGCAGCGACCAGAACAATATATAACCGCCTTTACTCTCCCGGTGATTTGAATTCACCGGGAGATACACCGTACTTTTTGCGGAAGACTTTTATGAAATAACTGACCTCCGCAAAACCACAGCGACCGGCAACCTCTTTCACGGTAAACCCGCTCCGACGCAACATCTCCTCAGCCATCTCTAACCGCAACAAGGTCAAATATTCGCAAAATCCCATTCCCATGCAGGTCTTGAAAAGCCGAGTCACATAATCAGGGTTAAGCCGGAACAGATTAGCAACGGTTTTACGGTTAATCGGCAAATGAAGGTTACCCTCCAGATAACGGCGAATTCTCCGGCAGGTTGCCTGCGACGAAGATTCCTGCAACAACTCGTCTTCCGCCAATATCTCCAGCATTCGTTCCAGAATCATACGGGGCAATTGACAAGTCACCGGCGAATCGCCGGGACACCCCGAACGCATCTCCAGCGCCTTGAAAAGAAATTTCATATCCGGATAACGCTCCAGATGCTCAGTGGAAAACCAGAGATCCGTCTCCACCTGACCCTTTTCAGACTTGCGATTAAATTTCCAGGCCATTCCCAGCCAGTTATTGCGAAAGGCAAGCCCGAGTCGTTTGCACGGTAATTGCCAGTCCAGATCATCATAGCTCCCCTTGCCACGCACAAATATCAGCCCCGGCACGGCCACTGTATGACTTCTTTTTCCGTCACGGTAGAAAAACGTATTCTGACCACCCGACAGAATAAACGTCACTCCAACATCAAAATAATCGTTGATCC
>QKAL01000139.1 GCA_003246475.1 Lentisphaerota bacterium | reverse complement strand
GAACTGCAAAAGATCATTGTCAAACGCGGTGTTCTCGACGATATACGACGCGAACGCAACCTTCCTGCGGCACCACAACAGTTTTTCATCAATGGAAAAGCAGTAACGCCGCAATGCGACTTTGTAGTGTTGCGCTATGGACAGTTATCCGCCCTCTCACCGGAACTTTCCAAGGCCTATGAAAAAACGGAGTACAAAGATAAATTCAAAAAAAGTTTCTTTTATCACACTAAAGAGCTTCCTCCCGAAAGCGGTATGCGTGTGGAGCTTTCTTTCGGCAATAACATGTTTTATGCGTATTACGACAATCAGGGTAAGCCGACGGAAATGCCTGTCAACCTGGATTTTCTGCCTTGCGTGTACCGGTTGCAGATCCGGACCTCCACGTTGGACGGGCGGAAAAATTCATTTCTGGGCATTGAACCAGGTGTAACGGTTGTCATTTTGCCTTGACTGCTCCCGGGGCGAGCCAGGTGATTATGCCAGTCCGAGTTCGCGAATGCGGTCTGCTGCCGCTGGATATTTCAGGCATAATTCTTTGCCGATTCCCGGAGTAAAATCAGAATACTCGAATCCCGGAAAGACCGTTGCCCCGAACAGTCCCCAGTCGTTGGCAGCCTGTGAGGACAGGACTGCTGCCTGCCAGGTTCCGGCGGGAATGACGCTTTGCGGCACTTCTCCTGCGGCAAGGTCATTGCCGATGCGGCGCTCTTCCCAATGCCCGTCGGGGAAGAGCAGCAGTTGAATGGCGGAAATTCCGGCGTGATATAGCCAGATCTCATCGGATGCGACCTGGTGCCAATCGGATTTCCCTTTGCCGTCAAGCAGATAATATATGCATGTGCCGCAGCATTTGCCGCTTACTGTTGCAGATGTCGAACGATACGTTTCCCGGAAATAGCCGCCCTCGATTGTCAGTGGTGTCAGTCCCAGCTTGTCAATGACCTCTTTAGTCTGCATTTCTCTCCTCTCTTTTGCATTATACAACAAAATATCACATTTTTGCGCAAAAATCACATATTCATGTACAAAAAATGTTGAGTTTTATTAGATACTAGCATATAGTATATAGTGCATCAATAATACGTGGATATAAATCAGGGGGGATTTTACCATGTTCGCGGAGTTACACAACGGCAATAATTCGACCGGATTTTCCAGCCACAACGGCGGTCATTCCAGGATTCAGGAACAACAATACAGCGTATTTTCATCCAATGAAAAACTGCGGGAATTACTCAACAACATTCCCGACATGGTGATGATGCTCAACTCAAATCAGGAAGCGGTTTATGGCAATACCCATATGCGCGAGTTCATTGACCAAGGGGAGGAAACGAAATTTACCGGACGTAAAATAGGCGATATTTTCAATTGCGTCAATGCCAAATTATCTCCCGGCGGTTGCGGTAGTTCTCCGAAATGTTCCCAGTGTGGGGCCTTCCATGCTTTGGCTGATGCCAAAAAAAATCTTAAAGCCACTTATGAATATACACTCAATCGCCAGGGAAAGGAAGAAAACGTCTTTCAGGTATGGACCATGCCGCTGTTCATCAATGGCGAACTGTTTATTAAATTCATAATGCGTGACATCGGAGAGATCAAGCAGAAGCAGATGCTCGAAACCGTATTTCTGCGTGACCTTGCTCAACTCACTGAAGTCTTGATGAGTAAACTTGAACATGCCAAGCAGAACCCTTATTCACGGGAGTCCCTCTTTGAGGAAGTATATTTTCTTTCCAATGAAATCCATGACCTGATCCAGTCGCAGCAGGATTTGCTTGCCGCCGAGGATGATCGGCTGAAAACCGAGCTGAGCGATATCAACTCCTATTGCGAGCTGCAGAATATTATTCGCGACATGAAACCGACGTTACAGAAGAATGACAAAAACATCGTGGTCAGGGAGGATTCCGATAAGGTATTTTTCCAGTGCGACAAGCGGCTGTTGAAACGAGTGATCAGGCATATGCTGAGCAATGCGATTGAGGCAACTCCCCCGGGAGAGAACATTCACGCTGAATGTGTTAGGAAGGAGGACAATGTGCTTTTCAAGATCCATAACAACACCTTCATTCCCGAAGACGTTCAGAAACAGCTGTTCAAACGTTCGTTTTCCACCAAGGGGGAAGGGCGTGGCATGGGTACTTACAGCATGAGACTGTTCGCGGAAAAATACCTGAACGGTGAAGTATCGTGCAGTTCGTCGCAAAAGAACGGGACGACTTTTGTTGTTTCCCTTCCGTTCATCAAGATCTGATTTGATGCGGGTTCGTAGATAAAAAGCATCAGGCATATTATATGCCTGATGTTTTTTTTACCGGTAACGCTTACAGCCGTCCATCCGCCACTCCCGGAGGAAGTACTCCTTTGATGTCGTAAATAACCAGGCTGTTTTTGTTGAACATGTTGAAATCCAGATCTTTGAACTGACGGTGTGCCACTGCCAATACTACCGCGTCATAATGTTCTTTGTTGGCGGTAAGCTGTTCGCGGTCATTGATGATATCGATGCCGTACTCATGGCGTACTTCTTCAATATCCGCCCAAGGGTCGTAAACATCTATTTTGCAGCCGAACTCCACCAGCCCGCGATAGACGTCGATGACTCGGGAATTTCGGATGTCGGGGCAGTTTTCCTTGAACGTTATTCCCAACAGCAGAACGCGGGAATTTTTGACGGTATGTTCTTTGCGGATCATCAGTTTAACGACTTCTGATGCAACATAGTTGCCCATCCCGTCGTTCAGGCGGCGGCCGGCAAGGATGATTTCAGGATGATAACCAAGGGCCTGCGCCTTATGCGTCAGATAATACGGGTCGACGCCGATGCAGTGTCCGCCGACAAGTCCGGGGCGGAACGGCAGGAAATTCCATTTGGTTCCGGCGGCCTCCAGTACGTCGAGCGTATCGATGCCGATAAGCTTGAAGATCTTGGATAGCTCGTTGACGAACGCGATATTGAGATCGCGCTGTGAGTTTTCGATTACTTTTGCCGCTTCCGCGACTTTGATATTGGCCGCTTTATGGGTTCCGGCGGTGATGATACTGCCGTAAAGAGCGTTGACGACTTCGGCGATTTCCGGAGTGGAACCGCTGGTTACTTTTTTGATTCGGGTCAAGGTGTGCTCCTTGTCGCCTGGATTGATTCGTTCCGGGCTGTAGCCGCAGTAAAAATCACGATTGAATTTCAGGCCGCTGAATTTTTCCAGCACCGGCACACATTCCTCTTCTGTACAGCCCGGGTAGACGGTACTTTCGTATATCACAATGCTGCCCGCACGCATGACTTTGCCGACGGTCTCGCTGGCTTTATACAGCGGCGTGAGGTCGGGACGGTTATACTGGTCTACTGGGGTTGGAACGGTAACAATGTAAACATCGCAGTCGCGCAGGTCGTTGGCATTGCAGGAAAAACTCAGCTTTTCGGATGCGCGCAACTGATCCGCAGTTGTTTCCAGAGTGTTATCGATGCCCGCTGACAGATCCTTGATCCGCTGTGGCTTAATATCGAACCCCACCGTATCGAATTTTCTGCCGAACTCTACTGCAAGTGGCAGCCCGACATAACCCAGTCCGACAACGGACACTTTGATTTCGCCCGAATTAATCTTTTCAATCAGAGCTGACATATATCTACCCGGTTTATTTTATTATCCAACGGCTTTCGCCGGTTACATGATTCTTGCGTTGATTATTATATCTTTTCAACGCACTCATTCAAGGGATAAGCACGCCTTTTTCTCTGATTTATAACATTAATCAGAGTATTGCGGGAGTATTTGTCTTGCTTACGCGGCGGCGGAAATGACCATCCGCCGCTGCTCCTGATATATATAAGCTGTCTACTGGCGTTTCAGAACAATATTCTGTGGCTGTGATTTCTGCCGGTTACGTACTTCCAGCCTCCAGAAGCCGTTGCCCTGAGCCGTCAGGGTAACGGCTTCCAGTCCGTCGGTACTTTGAAGCGAAAGTACTTCCTGCGAATAAAGCCATATGGCTCCTTGACGCGCCCCGGCATCGGAAAGAACCAGCCGGATAGTGTTTTCAGTTACCATGAAATCGGTCAGTTCCGCTGCGCCACAGCCGATGTGCAGTGTCGATCCGATTACCGTCGGTTCGGTTGTGGCCGGGGTAATACGCAGGACTTTGCTGCCGTGGGGCGGGAGTTTTCTGGCGGTGAAACTTTCCCCGGAACACTTTTCAATTGCCTCGTCCCAGAAGGAAAAGACATGATATGCGGGAGCATCTTCGATTCCGGTAAGGGACAGTTTGACGTCAACATCATGGTCGCATGCGTCGGGATTATAGACGGCAACCGTGGCGGCATTGCCCCATGGCCGTTCAGACAGGAACCCCAGCAGTTTTCTGTCCGTGTCATTTCCACCGTTCAACGGCAGGCCCGGCTCCGGACCCGGCGGTGTTACGATTTCCAGCATGCGCAAGCGCTCAAACTGTTCCGGCTCGTTGATAAGTTCCGAGATCATGGTGAATCCGCCCAGGATACCGACAAAACTATGCCAGGTACGCCACTCCTCTTCGGACAGGTTTCCCAGTGTCCGCAGGTAGGTGACGTCCGGATCGTTGCTGCCCAAAATCCGGTTGGCGTGCGCCGACGAGCACATGGCTTTCAGGCACTCCGAGATACAGCAGTAGTGGGCTTTATACCAGTCGGGGTTGGAATCCGGGCCGACCCGGTATGCATCGGCATAGCCCATGACTCCGCGGGTAAAACCGCTGCATGCCAGCAGATAACTTTCTTCGCCCATGGCATCGCGAAAAACTTTGTAGAGCTGTCGGAACACCTGCAGGCGTGTCAACGTCGGATCATGAAATCTGGCCCGTTCGTCGAGACAGTTGAAGTCGGTTTTGAAATACCTGAACCCGGCCGCTTTGCACTCGTCAATCAGATTACGGATGAACTGTTGGGCGCCCGGATGCGTCGGGTCGAGCCAGCGGTTTACCGGCCCCCACATCTCGCCGGCCCCGGCAAAATCGCCATCGGCGCCGTGCTGGAACCACTCGGGGTGCTGTTTGATGAGATCGGTCTTTTCATGAACTGCCAGAGGCGCCAGCCAGATACCCGGTTGCGCACCGGATTCACGGATTTTTTTGAGGATCGGTTCCCAGCCGTCGGCAAATTTTTCATTGCGCTGCCACTCGCCGACGATTTTCTGCCAGCCGTCGTCGATCTGGATATAATCGAATTTGATGCATTCACGGGTTGCGGTTTCGGCTACCTTTATCACATGATCGGCGGTCACCTTGTTATTGATGCTGTACCAGCTGCACCAGCCGGTGACCGGTTTACGCACATTTCGCGCTCCGTGGGTCGAGGCTATCCATCGCATAGCCAGCTGCATGGCTTCCTGATAAGGCAGGACGATGATGGCTATTTCCTGGGCTTCGCGGTACTGTCCTGGCTGCAGGATGATACCGTTCATTTCGGCAAATGCCCCGAGATACAGCTTATTCTTTTCGGCGGAGTGAAAGTTAAGACGCGCAAACGCCTGCGGTTTGCCGGTTGCGGCGACGGTCAGTCCCTGATTGCCGTAGTTGGTGTAGAGAGAGGCAAAGTCCTGAAAACAGCGCCAGTTGCCATCGGTATCGTATTTACGGGTAGACATTTTTTCCGGTATTGCCCAGTTGAGAGCACGATAAAAATTGATGGCTTGTTCGTTGGCGCTGGGCATCTTTTCGCCCAGATTGCCGTTGCGCCGACTTTCACCGGCTGTCGACAATGTCCAATCGATCGGGTTTCCCTGGTAATCGATCTGAGTACTTGCTTCATCGAGCAGGCCTATTTCCGCGATTTTCAGGGGGTGTGACGAAAGATTTCTGATGGTTGCTCCGATCTGTGCCGCCGGCATGTGCCGGTGAAACATTATTTTCCAGTTAAACTCCAGTTCCGAAGTGCGCCAGCGGAAAGAGACCTCATTGCCTTCTCCGGCGAATGAACGTCCATGCGTGGTTGTGATTTTGACCGGCCCCTGCGGGGTGACAGCCCTCAATTCGTTGTCTTGATCGTATATTGCGAGTCCCGGCAGCCCGCTTTTGAGCCGGAGGAAAGGTGTATCCAGAAAGATGCCGCCGGCGTTGGCGGCAAATGTGATATTATCGTTGTTTGACTGGATTAATATTTTAGATTCGTTCATATGACCCTGCCTTGTAAAAATTAAGTTGCTATTTTCTTTCTATATGGATATATTATAGTTTGATATCCACCTTTTATCTATAGATTGGATTGTAATTGCATGGAGTAATGTGATATGCATACGGAAAGTCATATAACGATCAATGCGGGCATCCCTCCGATTTCGGCGGATCTTGAAGTCTTTTATTCCGGCGAAGAACATTGTTTGCCGAACCATTCCTGGGGCCCGATGGTAAGGGACCACTATGTATTGCATTGGGTGACTTCCGGCGGCGGATTGTTTGTCTCGGGTAATTTCAGGGTGGAGCTGAATGCGGGGAGCTGTTTCCTGATTTGTCCCGGTGCCAAAACCTATTACCGGGCGGATGCTGCCGCCCCGTGGCATTATTCCTGGGTCGGGTTTAATGGACTGAAAGCAGGAGCGGTTGTCGCTGCCGTCGGATTTTCACCCGAAAACCCGATTGCGAAGCACGTGGGTGATAAGTCCAAACTGCAACAATATTTTACGCTTCTGGTGCAGGCGGAGAGTATGACGGAGACTTCCCGGGAATTCTGTCGTCTGAGCGCTCTTTATGGCATTTTTGCCGAGTTGTCCGGCACTGATTCCGGTAAGATTAATCCCGCCGCGGGAACCCGGGAAGCCTACATCCGCCGTATCATGGAATATATCGAGCGTAATTACGCCAAGGACACGATTTCCGCGGTTGACCTGGCCAGGCATGTCGGAATCGATCGCAGCCACCTGGCCCGGATCTTCCGCCAGACCATGAATACCTCACCGACCGGCTACCTCATCTCATTCCGCATTCGCAAAGCATGTGAATTGTTGACCTCGCGTCCTGATCTGTCGATCAAGGAAATAGCGTATTCGGTCGGCTATCGTGATCCGCTGTTTTTCTCCCGGATCTTCCGGCAGCATAAAGGATTGCCGCCAGTGGAATACCGCCAACGTCGTCTTGGCGGCAAATAAAGCGAGTGAGGGTTACACGCATTCCATGGCTTTTTTGACCAGTTTTATCGGCTCGTAGGCGATTTCGCCGCCCAGCCGTTGCGCGATCTGGGTCAGGCGTTCGTTGCCGCCGCCCAGTTCGATCTGGCGTTCTATCTCCAACCGGGTGGAAGTTCCGATCAAAGTATCCAGCGGTACCGTTTCGCCGTTTTCCAGCATTTTTTCCAATGCGCGGACGATCCGGGCGGGTGAAGCTTCCATATCGACGACGATCTCCTCCAGTCCCCAGCCGTCATACATCAAAGCCTTCAGCCGGATCAGGTCAAGCTCCGGTTTGCCGGATTTTTTCCGGGTTTTTTCGCTGATGATCTGTTTTTCTCCCGCCGGTAAACATTCGGGGTGTTCTTCCAGAAAGCAGCGTATTTCTTCGATGAACTTATCGCCGTATTTGTGCATTTTGGCGTCGCCGATACCGCTGATCCGTAGCAGGTCGCGTTTGCGTTGCGGCATGGCTCTGCTCATCTCCGAGAGTACCTTGTCGCTGAAGATAACATAGGGCGGTATGTCGGCGGCATCGGCGAGGCTTCGCCGCAGTTGCCGCAGCCGTTCGAACAGTTCCTCGTTACGGGCGGACTCCATTTTTTCCGCCGGAGCTTTATGGCGGCGCTTTTTGCCTTCGACGCTGCGCAGGATCAGGAATTTTTCCCGTCCAAACAGGATGTCTCGCCCCTTAGGTGTAAGAGCGATGCCTCCGCGATCGCGGGCGATCCTGACGCAGTCGCGTTCCCGCAATGTCCGCAGCAGTGCGGTCCAATAGGCACGGTCCTTGTCGCGCCCGACTCCGAATGTCGGCAGTTCGTGGTGGCATAGCTCCAGCAGCGGGGCGGTTTCCGTACCGGTGACGATGTCAAGGATATGGTCTTCGGGAAAAGACTCCCGGACTCTGGCGACTGCTGACATCAGCATCTGCGCCGGGCGGGTTTCATCGGCTTTTTCCACTTCATGGACGCAGATGTCGCACCCGCCGCAGTTTTCCGCCGGGTAATTCTCGCCGAAATAGGCCAGCAGTTGTTTGCGACGGCAGACCGGGAGGTCGGCGAAATCCGCCATGCCGTAGAGTTTCTGCCGGGCGATCCCGCGTTCGTTCTCATCGGTCATCTGGTCGATGAAATAACGCAGTTTGACAATGTCGCCGCGCCCGAAGAACAACACGCATAAGGAGGG
>QKAL01000258.1 GCA_003246475.1 Lentisphaerota bacterium | reverse complement strand
GCCTTTTCTGGACTATACCGTATACGAGGATTGGGATGATTTTCTGGTACGCAATCCCAGTGCCGAGCTCTATTTTTTCTCCACGAAAACGCAGCGGGTGTTCTGGGACTGTCCATACGATTCCGGCGCTTATCTGGTTTTCGGAAATGAGGGCCACGGTTTACCGGAGGATTTTTACGAGAAATATCGCGATCGTCTCTACACCATCCCGATGTTCGGGGAACATTGCCGCAGCCTGAATCTTTCCAATGCTGTGGCAGTGGTAACCTATGAAGGATTACGGAAACATTTGTGATGAAATCAATTTTTCGAATAATTTTTTGGGGGATGTTGCTGGCGGGTGGAATCATCTTTGGTTTACTGTTGCTGCCGCTTATTCTGTTGCTGCTGCTTTTTATCCAGCCGAGCCGCCGACGCCGTTTCTACACCTTTCGTTTTGGTTCCATGAACGGCATGTCCGGGAGCTCTCGAGCTCCTGAAGGCGATGTTGCCGCAAGCGATGACGTTATCGACGTGTCTGCTCGTGAAATCTCCGATCCGCGTCGTCAGCTCGGAGATTTGGACGAAAGGAAAAAATAATCGCGTATAGTGTTGATTCTATTTCGCCAATGAATCGACTGGCTGGGGGGCGGGAGTGTAGGTGCCGCGGTTCAAATTCAGCCAGCGGCGATGCGCCCACATCCATTGCGTCGGTTCTTCACTGATAAGTTTTTCCAGTGCACTGGTGTACATCTGGGTTACGGTGAGGATGTCTAAATCCTTGTTGCCTGTCGGCGTATAGCGGATCATTTCACCCACGACGAATTCAAAATCAAAGCCATTGCCGCAACGGCGTGTCAATTCCGGAATAATCGGGACGCCGGTTTTCAAATGCAGCAGGGCCGGAGAACAATGGGTGCGGCAGGGTTGTCCGAAAAACGTAGTTTCCACGCCTTCTTTGGAGTTGGCGTGCTGATCTGCCAGAATCGCAATGGTTTTTCCTTCGCGCAGAGCTTTTAATAGTCCTTTGATGCTGCCGTCTTTGGGCAGGGAGTAGTGTGATTCGGATTCCCGGCTGCCGAGGATATATTTACCTATCAACGGGTTGCCGAAGCGACGAAATACCGATACCATGGGTATTTTAAAGTTCTGCGCCCAGCATGACCCTGCCAGTTCCCAGTTGCCGTAATGGGCAGTCACAATGATGGCATTGGTATTGTTCCCTTCCTTTTTGCAGGCAAGAGCGATAGTTTCCGGATTGCCGAGGACATTAATCTTGTCCGGCTCAACCAACTGGTCTATTTTGAAGATTTCCACCAGCAGCATGGAGAAGTTCATATAGGCTTTGCGAGCCATGTCTTTGGCTTCGGCCTGATTGTGTGCCACTCCGGAGTGCAGGAGGTGCTGTATCGAGCGTGTTCGATGGCGTTTGTCGATCAGATAGAGAACCTTGAACAGTTGTCGGCTTAAGTAATATGCAACTTTCAGATTGATGCCGCGCATGGCTTTATACAGGCACCAGAACGGAATAAATTCCGACCATATCCGGAATTTGCTTTTCCCTGACTGCTTCTTTGAAGACTCGGACATACATTTCCCTTTGTGCATATTGCACATGATAAATTAAAAACGGGCTTCAGTGTGGTAATTGTCAAGGACTAAGAGGCGGATAATCATTGTATAACTTCTTAGAACGGTAAACAAAACCGCATTCACACCAATGTGAAAAACAATAGCCGCCCGAATGCCAATAGTCAATTGCAAAACGGTGAAATAACGCTTAAAAGGCGAGTATGGACAAGACACAAAGATCAGTACAGCAGCTTATCCAACTCCGATTCTTCGACATAATACCAGTTTACCGCCGGAATGCGCGCGAATGCGAAAATCTTATCTTCGGTTCGGAGCTGGCCGTTGCCGGCGGCATGGATATTTTGCCAGACCGCTTTGAAGGGGAACGGCTTCAGCTGCAACAGGTCGTTGCCAAGGCGATGTTCGAGTTTTCTGCCGAACTCGGTGGAATTTACCACGATTTCTCCTCGGTCGTTAAGAATATACTGTTTTTGGGTCCAGTCTGCGGATTTTTCCATCAGATTACGAATGATGTAATCGAGCGTGACGTCAAGTCCGGCGATGCCCAATAGTTTTCTGTCGGTACCGAAAACCGGTGATACGCAGGGGAGGACCAGTCCTTGACCGGAAATGTCGAGGTATGGCTGGCCCCAGGCGGTTTTCATATATTCCTTTCCCATTTTATACCAGGGACGATTACGGGGATCGTAATTTGGTGAATAGCCGTCCTTGCCAGGATAGGAGACGAAGAGACCGTTTTCAAGCCCTACGTAGACCCATTTCAGCGGCAGTTCCGTTTCCCGCAACTTATCCAGCGCGGGCGGTGTGATGATGGAACTGTGCTGCAGCATCCGCAAGAACTCCTGATCCAGCGGCAATAATGCCTGTGCCTGGAGTGAAGCTCCTGGAGGGACGATCATGCCGGGAGAGTTAAGGCTGATCTTACGGTTGTAGACCGGGGAAAACTGATAGTCGGAGGCGTTGAAATTTTTCGTTTCATATATTTTGCCGGGATAGCTGCCCGGATTTTTCAGCAGAAAAGCTGCTTGTGCCGCCAGGTTTTCCAGCATGTCTTTGAGATGTTGCAGATTCTGGTCGATCCGGTGCGCCACATTGGCGACCCGCCCCTGGTAGTTGGTCAATGCCAGCTCGCGACGTTTGGATTCCTGCGATTCTTTCATTCGGAGATAGAGACTTGCGGTGGTAACTGACGCGGCGGCAAACATTGCCAGCATAAAGAACGAAAATGTCTGCAGTTTGTGATTGAAGGTCCAACGGATTACCTTGCGCAAGGCGTTGTCGGGCCTGGCGCTGACCTCTTCGTGGGCGAGATACGCGCGGACATCGGTCGCCAGCTGTGTGACGTCGGAGTAACGTTTTTCTGCCAGAGGATGTACAGCTTTTGCTATGACTGCCTTGAGGTCGATAGGCACATTACAGGAACTGAAGCGGTGATTGAAATTCTCAAATTCGCCGTTTTTGAGCTTTTCCAGAATCTCCTTAACCGAATTGCCGGACACCCCTGTTTTCAGAAATACCAGCTCGAACAGAATCATGCCCAAGGCAAAGAGGTCGGTCTGATTGGAGAATTTTGCGCCATAGAGCAACTCGGGGGCCAGGTAGCCGGGGGTGCCGTCGATCTTGGTGGAGTTGGATCCGGGACGCTCGGAGTCGGAACGGGGGTGGCGCATGGTGGCATCCTCCTCCTTCAACTGTGCGATGCCCCAGTCCATTACATAGACTTCGCCGAATTCCCCGACCATGATGTTATCAGGTTTAAGGTCGCGGTGCAGTACGCCGCGTGAATGCGCAAAAGATACGGCGTCGCAGACCTTGATAAACCAATGCAGCCTTTCGACGGACCCTTTGATTTCCTTGCGCGTACTACATCCTGTCTGCTTATAATTAAGTACGGCATCGTCGATACATTCGCGCATGGTTCGGCCGTTGACCAGCTTCATGGCGAAATGCAGACCTTGTCTGTTGTCGGTATTCAAGCTGTAGATCGGCACGATTGACGGGTGGTCAAGCTGGGCGGTTATCTGGGCTTCAGAAATAAAATCCAGCGGCAGTTGCGGGTGTTCCTTAAATTCGTCCTTCAGAGATTTGACAGCGACAAAACGTTTGAGTATTTTATCTTTGGCGATATTGAGTTTTCCCAGACCGCCTTCGGCAAAATCCTCCATCATTTCGTAACTGTGATGGACATCGCTGAATCCCAGGTTTCCTGTGGTATGTTCACACGCTTCAATGGCTTTTGAACTATTGACGCGGGTTTCGAAAAGTTCGCGACGGGAAAACATCCCGGTATGATGCGTCTGCAGCGTTTCCTGATGTTCCAAGTCGATTTTAATTGTGACGTCGGTCATTAGTCCCTCTCCCCTCTCCCGTTATCAGCGTATATGTTTAAGAATATAAACGATGATAACCGGAGATGCAACAGATTTGAAACGAATATTTTTCCGAATCAATGCTGGCGGCGTTCAAAGAACTCAATGAACATGCCGCACCCGATTCGGAAGGTCCATTTCAGCGCTTCCAGTAGCGGCAGGATTGGGTGCAGATCATGGGTGACACAAAAATCAGGATTATCGGCGCTCCAGTTGGTGAAGGCGTCGTACATGTCGTCGGATAGCGGCAGGCGCTTCAGCGATTTTATCAGTTCCGGGTCGGCTTGCAGCGGTACGTTGCCGTCAAACATCCCCCGCCCATCCATATTAAATTCCTGATTGCAGCGCCAGCAGGAAACCGCTTCCGCCGCTTTTGCCTGTATGAAGACAAACAGCGAATGAACCTCGTCCTGATTCAATGACGGGGATTGTCGTATGGATGAATATTCGCCGATACGTCCCGACATCATCACGAACAGGTTTTTTTCCAGTTCCGCCAGCTCCGGTATTACAGCCAGCGGTCCGTTGAGGTACTGGCGCTTTTGGGCGGTCTCAATTATGCGCGAGGCTATATCCGTAAATCTGGGCGAATCCATTAAACTGCTTCTCCAATATTCCGTTTGTGTTTTATTGTAATCGAAAAGTATAATCCGGTTACGGGAAAATGCAAACAATGATAGGGATCATTTGGCGACGATGATCGTGTGCATGTTACCTGCAATCCAGCTGTAATAATTTCCCAACAATTCGTTGTAATGCGTTTGAACTTCCGACATTTTTCCCTTTCTTCCCTTGAAGCACTTACCGGCACAATTTGTCGATGCAACGGGAATCCCAGCCTCCCCAGACGGCCGATATATTTTTTGCATGGACCCATCCTTCGACGTTTTCCGTCTTGACCCGTATCCAATCCGGCCGCTCTTCCTCGATGCGGACGCTTTGACCACTCTGCAGCTTCAGTTCCGCGTAACCGGAGTTTTCCGAAGGCAGATTATAGACCTGAACATGTTTGCCGATGACTACCGCCTGGTCTGCCGAATAAGAACTGTGATACTGACTGATAGCCGCAGTCACGCATACCAGTCCGATTACGATCGTCAAGGTTAGGGCATACCAGGTTCCGGAACGGAGCTTCCGCCGCAGTGCGACTACGATAAACGCCAGCGACCAACAGATGCCAATCCCAAGCAGCCATTGATCCGGGCGAAGGCGGTCACGAATGGTCCGCAGCAGTTCCAGCGGGTGGTTCATGGCATTGACCGGAGGCAGAAGCAGCTTGCTACGGGTAAAGTTGAGATTTTCTTCAATATCGCTGTCGCCGGGAGCTAAACGTAGCGCCCGCTCGTAACATATCAGGGCTGGAGCATATTTTTTCTGTTGCAGCAGACAGTTGCCCAGATTGAACACCAGAGCCGGATCAGGAGTATGTGGATCAAGTTTTTTCCGGTAATATTCGGCGGCTTCCTGAAAATGTCCCAAATCGTAAGCGGTCAGCGCTTCGGCGTTGTTGGTGACAGCAGGTGTTGCCGCCGCGGTGGCTGCCTCCATGTGGCCGCAGCCGAGCAACAGGATGACGAGGGCAAAGCGGCGCATTGCCTTGATGACCTTGCGGCGAAGTTCCGCGGCAGTGATATTCATTGCTCCGGGCATATAACTGGCGTCACCGGAATGTTTCAAGCATTCGGCCATTTCGGGATCGGTGACTTTACCGGTCAGTTCCGAAGCGGCGGTTCCCGGCGGCAGGGCCATCATGTCGTTGACAAACGGGACGACTTCCTGCTGTATCACGGTGTTGATTTCCTGTTCCGACGCGTTTTTTAATTTTTTGATAATGTTACCACGGCGACCGGCTGCGGCGATCCGGCGTTGCCGCGAAGGATCCGCGGACAGCCGGTTTTTGCGGTGCCGTGCAAATTCGGTGACCAGCAACACCAGTGGACCGAAGATTGCCAGAACGATATAGGAAATAAAGAAGTTGTCGGTCAGGGGTAATTTGATGCAGCCTGATGTTTTTTTCTTCAGATAGATGATTCCGCTTCTGGATCTCAACTCCGGATTGTTGGCGGATGCCGACGGCACGGCGGCGCTATTTTCCGGCTGCGTTCCGACGAAGACCTCATCGGTGGAGGTAAGGGCGTCGGATTTTTCCACATTGACCGTTTGCTTGAACTCAAAATCACGATATTTCCCCTGTTTGCACAGGAACACCGCCAGTCGGAGTAAGAGGTCATGCGGTCCGGGTTCGGTGGGGATCAGCAGATAGCGGATCTCGGCGTTACTGCGGTTGGTTCTTGGGTCATAATGCTTATCCTGTTCCGGCGGATAGGCACGGAAGCCGGGGATTTCCAGTTGGGGGGGATTCAAAGTTTCAAGCGAACCGCTGCCCTGGATATTCACGGATATCGTTACAGTGTCGCCGACCTTGATCTTCTCTGGAGAACGTTTGAAGGTAACGTCCCAGTTGCCGGTCAGCCCGATGAACTTGGATTCCGGCGGTGGTTCCGGCAGCGGCAGTATGGTGACCGCCTCGATAGCGGTGGTCAGTTCGCGAGGAACGACCCGGGAGAATGAGCGCGAAAAGAAACTGTCGAACGGGTCGGAATTGTTTCGTGAACGGTCATCGCCGACCACTACCCCGATTTGCGAGGAGATTTCCCCTGACAGTTTGCCCGGTGACAGTGGTCGGAAAGCGGTCTTAAACGTGATAATGCCGTAACTGCGGCCGTCGTATTCCTCCACCGATTCACTGGGCATGGTGAAGTTGCGGTTTTTCGGATTGACGTCGCTGTAGTCATGGAAGATCACTTTGTCCATTTTGACCTCCGGCCAAGTACGCAACTGGGCGCGGAGGGCAGGGGAAATATAGATCTTGACTTCCATCGGAATTTCTTCGCCAACATAGAATTCCTTTTGGTTTTCCGGCAGGACGATCCGCTGGAACAACAGATTATCCAGTTTTTCCTCCGCAACACTGCCATCGTTTTTCCGGGTGGTATAACTGCGTTCGCGTGCGGTGATGGTGATAGGTTTGGTCCGGTATTGTTTTTTCCCGGCGTCGATAGTCATCTGCGGCAGAACATGTTCACCGGGAGTGGTGACGGTGAACTCATATGTGGTACTGTCGATACTTTCCCGTTTGAGATTGATAATGGTGGTATTGCTGGATACCGACGGTGAATCCTTTGACCAGCTGATGCCGGGAGTTTGTGGTAGTCTTCCCACTTTCGGCGCACTGCCTTCCGTGCTGGAAATGGTAAACTGTGCCGGTTCGCCGACGACTATCTGTTCCGGTGAGATGGAAATCGATACATCGGCATACAATGGCGCGGCTGTGAGCGCCGAGATCAACATTATAATTAATTTTTTCACTTTGAACCTCATTTTCCCTGCCGCCTAAAATACATTATTTTATTCGCTTGTCAATTTGCCTGCTGGTTTTTTAGGTTTTTCCAGTTAGATTATATTTTTATAAGACAACGCTTTCGACATAAAGTTCGGTCTTTTTCGGGCGGTTTTTGAAAAAAGATAACGGTACAGGGTGAGGCATGACGCAAAAATATCGTAATATTCTGGTCACCGGCGGCGCCGGTTTTATTGGAGTGAATTTTGTCAGGATGCTGCTGGAAGAAGATGCCGACGTCAAAGTCGTCAATCTTGACCTGTTGACCTATGCAGGAAATCTGGAAAGCCTTGGCGAATACCTCAATCATCCCAACCATGTTTTTGTTCATGGTGACATCGGTGATGCGGCGCTGGTGGAAAAGCTCATCAAGGAACACGGTATTGACGGTATTATCAACTTTGCAGCAGAGAGCCACGTCGATCGCTCCATCACCGGACCGCAGATCTTTGTCGATACCAATATCGGCGGAACTCTGAACCTGCTCCAATGCGCCAAAAACTTTGGCGTCAAGCGCTTCCTGCAGGTTTCCACCGACGAGGTCTACGGTTCGCTCGGCGCGCAGGGTAAATTCTCGGAAAACAGTCCGATCCAGCCCAATTCGCCATATAGTGCCAGCAAGACCGGCGCCGACATGATGGTTCGCGCCTTCCACCACACTTTCGGGCTTGACGCGGTGATCACGCGTTGTTCCAACAATTATGGGCCGTACCAGTTCCCTGAAAAGATGATTCCGTTGTGCATCAACAATATCCTCAACGACCGTCCGCTGCCGGTTTACGGCGACGGCTTGCAGATTCGCGACTGGCTCTATGTGTATGACCATTGTACCGCGATCCGGGCGGTGTTCAACCATGCGGAACCGGGTGAAGTTTTCAATATCGGTGGCGGCAACGAAAAGACCAACCTTGAATTGGTGAAGACGCTGCTTAAGCTGCTGGACAAGCCAGAATCGCTGATTACCTTCGTCAAAGATCGTCCCGGCCATGATCGCCGTTATGCCATCGACGCTACGAAAATTAC
>QKAL01000096.1 GCA_003246475.1 Lentisphaerota bacterium | reverse complement strand
ATATTGCCGGGAAAATATCTGGAAAATTCATTGAAAAACCGGTACATCCATGCTAGATTTACTAGCTTATACAACCACTCCGGTTGCACGGGAATAATTATTTAAAACATATTTTAATTTATCATATAATTTGGGAGCGGCATATGTCTGAAAATGAAAACCTTGGAGCCTCTGTAACTGGTAATGACGCCAATAGTTACGGCGCGGATAAAATTACTGTTCTTGAGGGGCTGCAGGCCGTTCGTTTACGTCCGGGGATGTATATCGGCGACACCGGGCAGCGCGGTTTGCATCATCTGGTCTATGAAGTGGTTGACAACAGTATTGACGAAGCCATGGCCGGATACGGCAATAAGATCGAGGTGGTAATCCATCTGGACAACAGCATTTCTGTAACTGACGAAGGCCGCGGTATTCCGGTCGAGATACACGCCAAGGAAAAGAAACCGGCGGTGGAAGTGGCGTTGACCGTACTTCATGCCGGGGGCAAGTTTGACAACAATGCCTACAAAGTCTCCGGCGGTCTGCATGGCGTGGGGGTTTCCTGCGTTAACGCGCTGAGTGAATGGCTGGAAGTGGAAGTGCGGCGTGACGGCTGGGTTCATCATATGCGTTTTGAACGCGGCACGACCGTTCAGCAACTGAAAAAGATCCGCCAGTGCGAAGGCACGGGAACTAAGATCATCTTCAAGCCGGATCATCAGATATTCCAGGAGCTTGCCTATGTGTGGGACATCCTGGCCAATCGTTTGCGCGAACTGGCGTTTCTAAACCGCGGTATCTCCATTTCGTTGTCCGATGAGCGTACGCATGACGGCAGCGGTCAGGTTCGCCGCGAAGTGTTTCACTATGAAGGCGGTATCAGCGAATTTGTCCGCCACCTCAACGCGAACAAGCAGGTTTTGCATGACAATGTAATTTACATGCATCGTCAGCGTGACGGGATCGACGTTGAGTTGTCGATGCAGTATAATGACGGCTATAATGAGAATATCTTCAGTTATGCCAATAATATCAACACGATTGAAGGCGGTACTCACCTGACGGGGTTTCAGGGGGCGTTGACGCGAACGATCAACGCATATGCCAAGAGCGCCAATCTGGTCAAAAACGAAAAAGGCATGACTGGTAACGACGTGCGGGAAGGCCTGACCGCTGTTATCAGCGTCAAGCTGCCGAGCCCCCAGTTCGAAGGACAGACCAAGACCAAGCTGGGTAATGGCGAAGTCCGTGGTATTGTCGAGTCGATTGTCAATGACAGTCTGGGCGAATATCTGGAAGAAAATCCTGCGGTGGCCCGTGAAGTTGTCTCCAAGTCGCTGACTGCCGCCCGTGCCCGCGAAGCGGCCCGCCGTGCACGCGAACTGGTTCAGCGCAAAGGCGCGTTGGATGGTTTTTCTCTGCCGGGCAAGCTGGCCGACTGTTCCGAACGCGAACCTTCCCGCAGTGAACTGTACATTGTGGAAGGGGATTCCGCCGGTGGTTCCGCCAAGCAGGGGCGCGACAGTTCCTTCCAGGCGATCCTGCCGATCCGAGGCAAACTGCTCAACGTTGAGAAGGCTCGTATTGATAAGGTTTTGGAAAATAAGGAAATCCAGTCTCTGGTTGCGGCGATTGGCTGCGGTATCGGTGATGAGGACTTTGACGTTACCAAGGCTCGTTATCATCGTATCGTAATTATGACCGACGCGGACGTGGACGGATCGCATATCCGGACGCTGTTGCTGACTTTCTTTTATCGCCAGATGAAGCCGCTGATTGATGCGGGTTATGTTTATATTGCCAATCCGCCGCTGTTCAAAGTCCGGCGCCGGAAGAAAGAGCGTTACATCGATACCGAAGAACAGCTTGACCATTACCTCATTGAACTGGGGTGCGACGAAATCGAGGTCAAGAGTATCAATGGCGAGACTATTCCGGTAGACCGTTTGCGGCATTTGGTTGAGATGTTTCTGGACGTACAGCGTATTGGCGTGGGCCTGAGCCGTCACGGACTGCTGGTGGAGGAGTATTTCAGCCGGGTCAAGAACGACAATCAGTTCCCGACCTCCAAGATCAATATAAGAGAGAAAGATGGTACGATTACCGAATACTACTCATATAATGACGAGGAAGAGGCTGCGATAGTTGAAGAGGCGAGAATCCGTTTGACGCCTGAAACGATCCCCGCCGGAGAAGAAGATCAGTATAATGCGGTGATTAACGCGGCAATCGACGTCATCCAGATTCTCGAGTCCAAGATGTGCGCCGATCTCGCGGTAAAACTGCTGGATAACGGTATAGCTATCGAAAACGTCTTTTCCAGCAAGGAACCTTATTGCGAGTTCATCACCTCGGAGAAGAGCATCAGGATATTCTCCTTGCGGGAATTGTTTGAAGCGATCAAGAGCAACGGACGCAATGGTTTGTCGATCCAGCGCTACAAAGGTCTGGGTGAAATGAACGCGGAGCAATTGTGGGAGACTACGATGGATCCGCAGGCGCGCAAGATGATCAAAGTGACCATGGAAGACGCGGTCGAGGCTGAACGGATGTTTACGCTGCTGATGGGCGATGTAGTCGAACCGCGCCGCGAATATATCGAAATGCATGCGGCCGGCGTCAAGGATCTGGATATTTAACGTTAATTTTTATTTGAGGGAAAAGAACATGTCTGAAGAAGCGGATCAGGTTGTCAAGGAAGCAGGAAAACAACGGGATACCACTGCCCGGGATAAAAATTTACAGATTGCCATCAGCCAGATCGAAAAGGAATATGGCAAAGGGTCGATCATGCGTCTGGGAGATCACCATACTTACGGTGAAGTTTCTACTATCAGCACCGGTTCACTGGCGCTGGATATTGCCTTGGGCGTCATGGGCGTTCCGCGGGGAAGGATCATCGAGGTTTACGGGCCGGAATCATCCGGTAAGACCACGCTTTGTCTGCATATTATTGCCAATGCTCAGCGGGCGGGCGGCGTAGGCGCGATTATCGATGCCGAGCATGCGCTTGATCCGCAATACGCGGAAAAGATCGGGGTCAACATCAAGGATCTGCTGGTTTCACAGCCGGACTGTGGCGAAGACGCATTGAATATTGTCGATGCGCTGGTTCGAAGCAACGCGCTGGATGTTTTGGTTATCGACTCGGTGGCAGCACTGGTTCCGAAAGCTGAAATCGAAGGGCAGATGGGCGATTCGCATATGGGACTGCAGGCTCGTCTTATGTCTCAGGCGCTGCGAAAGCTTACCGGTGCGATTGCGAAAAGCCGGACCTGCTGTATCTTTACCAACCAGATCCGCGATAAGATCGGCGTCATGTTTGGCAATCCCGAAACCACTACGGGTGGTAACGCACTGAAATTCTACAGTTCGGTTCGAATGGAGATCCGCAAGGTGACGGCGATCAAGGATCCTTCCGGAGAGGTCGTCGGTAACCGTACCCGCGTCAAGATCGTGAAAAACAAGATGGCGCCGCCGTTCCGTACCGCCGAATTTGATATCAATTATACCGAAGGTATTTCCCGTTCCGGTTCAGTGCTAGATGTTGCCACTGATATGGGGTTGATTGAAAAGCGCGGTTCCTGGTTCTCCTTTGACAGCGAGCAGCTGGGGCAGGGACGTGAACAGACCAAGGATTCTATCGCCAACAATCCGGAACTGATGAAGCGTATCCTGGAAAAAATCAAGGATAAACTGAATCAGGACAGACAGGGTTAAAAAGGTATTGCGATTTGCTGACCTTTAATAAGAATATGGTGGGGATGTTGGCCGGATGTATCCTGGTTGCGACCGGTGCTATGGCTGACATTCACGAATATCGTGACCGCATGCTGGGCGATCAGGCCTTCAATGACCGAGATTATGCCCAGGCGGTTAAATTTTACCAGCGATATTTGAATGATGCTGCCAGTAACGATTCGGCATGGATCGATGCGTCGCGTCGGCTTGTCTCTGCCATGCTGCGGGATAACCGGGCAGGAGACGCACTGGCGGTTTTCCGTCGCCTTAAGGAGCGTCTCGGCAAAAACATGGATATGGATGACCGTCTGGTCGAAATCGAGGTTCTTGCTGCCAGCAACAATCTCGATGAAGCCAGGAATCAGGTGGAGGAGTTTCTCCATGGTCTTGACCAGGATAGCGAGGCCTATGTCCGCGCCTTAGATTTGCTGGGTTATGTGTTGTTGCAGAAAAAATGCTGGCGCGAGGCTGCCAACGTCTATTCGCTGCTGGAACGAAATGAGCTTGCCGGTCCGTGGGAATATAAGGCGTTCTGTAAGCGCGTATATGCCATGATTATGGCTGGGGACTACAAAGAAGCCAGCAAGGCATTGACTTTAAATCTGCGGTATGTCAACTCCCCCGATAAAAATGAAGCACGGGGCTTGAGTCTGCTGCTGCTGCTCAAAGAGAACCGTACCAAGGAGTTTAGTGATATCTACAACGGTTTGCGTGACAGTTTGACCGTTACTCCGGATGCGGTGTGCTTTGAAGCGTTGATGTTGGCTCACGATAAGTTTCTGGCGGCCGGAGACGCGGCCAACGCCACTTTTTACCTCAGCGAAGCATTTGGCTTCTCTCCAGACAAGGAACGGCGCAAAAGCGTTCTGCGGCTTCTGATTAATGAGTATGTCAAGAACGGTAAACCGGATGCGGCGGCGGATATCTGTGAGAAATATTTGAACTTTTATCATAATGAGCCGGAAGCGGCGGATATCCGTATGGAGTTGGCAACTTTGCTGGTCTGGCAGAAGAAATTTGATTCTGCGGTGAATGTCTACTCCCAGGTGATGAATAATTCGGCGCTGGGGCTGAAAATTCGCCTTGCCGCGGCAAAGAACGTAGGCGCGATTCTGGCTGATCATAAGAAGTATGATGAAGCAGATAAAGCTTTTGAGTTTATCTGTCGCAACGGCGCGACTAAAGATGACCAAGCCGAAGGTATGGTATTGCTGGGGCAGTCTTATTATAACCAGGAGCTCTACCAGCGGGCGATCCTGATCCTGCGCGAAGCGGCGGATATTTCGCCTCTCTGGCAGCCTGTGGCATTGCACTGGATCATGCGAAGCCATATTCAGCTGAAGGAATACGATGCCGCAAAAAATCTTATCGCGGTTATGGCGAAAATGTCCTGCGATCGTAGTCTCGAGGCTGAAAACTCTTACTATCTCGGGTATATCCTCGACAAAACGGGGCGTATCAAAGAGGCTTGTGATGCATATGAACAGTATGCGTTGCGTTTCCCGGAAGTCCCTCATGCCGCTCAGGCTCTTTTTCGTGCCGGCGATCTGGCAATGGAAAACAAACATTTTATGGCTGCCGCCAGAATATTTTCAGTTTTTGCCGAACGTTACCGGAAACATGCGTTGGAACCGGCGGCGCTATACAAGCAGGTTTTCGCGCTTTTTTGTGCCGGCAAGGGCGCGGAGGCAACGTTGATCGTCGATAGCATGGACAGGATGTTTCCCGATAATCAGTATACCGTTGCCGCCGATTTCTGGGAGGTGGATTATTACCGGGATATGGGAGATTTGAACAAAACGGAAGTGCTTCTGGAAGATATGAGCCGCCGTTTTTCCGGAAATGAAGATGTCATTCGCAAAGTCCTTTATGATCGGGCCTACATCGCGTTTAAACGTGATGATGCAACTCGTGCCGGGACTCTGCTGGAAGAGCTTTTTAAGAAAGAATTGGACGCCGCTTCTTCGGCCCGTGCATGTTTTCTGCAAGGTGAACTCTTGTCCGATCGAGGTGACTATGCCGCCGCGATCAAGAGCTATTTGTCCTGCTTGAAAAATCTGCCGGGATATGAGATGGAAACGGCCTGTTACGGACGTCTGGGCGATTGTTATTATTCGATTTACACCCGTAACAAGGATGATGCCGGACTGGATAAGGCAATAGAACAATATAATATACTTGTCGGGCGTAAAAAACTCGACGACGCGATACGGCAGCAGACGCTTTTCAAGCTGGGGAAGTGTTATGAACAGAAAAAAGAAGATGCCAAGGCTCTGGAGTATTATAAGGAACTGATCTTTAATTACAAAGTGAGCAGTACGTCGGGAGGGTATACCCGTCCGGTGTGGCTGGTGAAGGCCGCATATGCGGCAATCGACATCTATCTGGCGCAGGATACCCCGGAGGCGGCGGCGGCGGCGATACATGTCTATGAAGTCCTTCAGGGACTTAACCTTAATATCGGTGAGGATTATCGTAAGATGATCGACCGAATCAAACGAAAATTTAAACTCTAAGGAGCACTTGAATATGTTATTCTGGGAAATTATGCGTGATGGCGGGCCGGTGATGTGGTTGATTCTGTTTTGCAGTATTGGCGCGGCTCTGATCTTTGTCGAGCGCTGGTTTTTGTTTCATCGCGAACAGGTCAATGTCGGAGAGCTGGTCAAGGGGTTGACCAATGTATTGAAACGTGATGGTTATATTGAGGCGATCAGCCTTTGCGACAATACCCCCGGTCCTGTAGCCCGGGTGCTGATGGCGGCAATCCAGGCTTATAAGAATAAGGACGAGGACGTCCGCCTGGCAATTGAAGACGCTGCGATGATGGAGGTCCCCAAGCTGGAACGTAATTTGAATGTGCTGGGAACGATCGGTTATATCTCTCCGTTGCTCGGGCTGTTGGGAACGGTTTTGGGGATGATGCGTGTATTTAACACGCTGTCCAAGACCGTTTATCTTTCCTCGGCCGACTTCGCCGGTGACATCCGAATGGCGCTTATTTCCGCCGCCGGTGGTCTGTCCGTGGCCATTCCCTGTTATATTGCCCACAACTACCTGGTGGCCCGGGTGGAAGCGATGACTTTGGATGTGGAAAAGGCATCCTCCGAGATCATCCACTTCTTCAAATATCATCAACGCGGCGAGGAAACGGAAAAATGCTCAGACGAAGATATACGGTAAACGTCCGTTCGCGGTTGAAATATTTCCATGGCAGACCGGATTTGACTGCCATGATCAACGTTTTATTCCTGATGTTGATATTTGTCATGTTGGGGAGTTCTTTTGTTAAGGTTTCCGGTACGAAAGTTGATTTACCGGAGGTTGATGCCGGGAGAAGTCTCAGTGTCGGCAAACTGGTTGTTACGGTCGACAAGAACAGCCAGATCTTTTTCAAAAACAGTAATATCACCTGGGATGAATTACGGCAGCGATTGGTTGAGGTCAGTTCGGTTGCGGAAAATGCCACCGTGATTTTGCGTGCCGATACCAAAACGCCGTTTGGAATGGTTGCGAAGATCATGTCACTGGCTGAAAACGCCGGACTGAATGTTTTTATCGCCACTGTAAATCCCGCTGAAAACAAGGATAACAGCCGCGCTTATGTTGACGAAAGATAAAAAGGCGCGCATAATTATTACGCTGGAAGCGGTGGCTCTGGTGCTGGCAATGCATTTGTTGTTGCTGGTTCTGTTCCGGTCTCCCAATTCAGACCATATTCAGGAAGCGCCGCGCAGTAATCGCATTTCCCTGCTGCCGCGCCAATCCCCCAAGTTTGACCGTAAGGCTTTTGACCGCTGGCTGGTTTATGCCGATCCCACGTTGATTGCCCGGCCGGATGAAAGTTTCGGCTACAGTCTGTTGGTGGCCTCACATGGGCTGCGCCCGAATGTGAAGGGGATTGATATTGGCAGGGGGGATGAACGATTCGATTTTTCCAGGATTGTCTCAAAACCTTCGGTCTTTTTGCGCGACAGTCGTCTGGATCGTGATTATGAGCTGCCTGATTTTGCCTATCAATTGCCGGTCCGCAAAATGGCGATAACCTTTCCGCTGGTAGTCTGTGACGATGGCAAGATGGTACAGGGGCTTTTTTCCGGTGAAGGCGTGGATGAAATGATGAAAACCGCCGGGATCTCCGGTCCTTCCGTCATCAAGCTTTTTCGAGAAGACAGTTCCATGGCTATTCCGCGTTTTCAGTTGCTGAAATCGTGTGGGGCGCCGGAGCTTGACCGTCTGGCGATACGTACGGTTGTCGGCAACATGGGTTTCGTCAATGGCCGGACCGGAGACATTTTATTGAATGTTTACTGGAAACCGGAAGATGAGGGGGCAATATGATACCGGTCAGCATGGAAACGGGATTTTTCATTTATCTGTTGATCTGGATGTTGACCATATCAATCCTCTGGGGGCGCAAATTGTGGCGCGACCACGCGCAGGAGTGGATGCTCAGTAAAAGCCGACTCTTTCGGTGTGACAGTTGCCATTACGCTTTTATCAATAAGGAAAACGCCACGATCAGCCGATGCCCGCGTTGCAATAATGTCTGTATCTTTCGCAAACATCGACGTTTTTAGGTGGTACAGGAAATCTGCATTGGGGAGATCACGAGATGTTAAACAGTTTTTATTTCTTCTTGACTTCGGGACAGGCTGCGGTTCCGGCAGCCGCTTTGATCGTCGCCGGGGCGGTATTGACCATC
>QKAL01000130.1 GCA_003246475.1 Lentisphaerota bacterium | reverse complement strand
TGAGATCATAATATTCCAAATAGTAATTATTTATATTTTTATAATATAATAGTATATTCAAAATAAATATATATAGTTTATAATTATATTTAATGAATTAAATAAGAATGTGAAGGAAAACTAATTATAAGGAGATGGTAAAAATGATCGAAACAACAAGTAAACAGCGTTTGGGGCGAACCATCAGCTCATGTTTCACGCTCATAGAGCTGCTGGTGGTTATAGCCATCATTGCCATTCTTGCCGGTATGTTATTACCGGCGCTGAACAATGCCAGAAACACGGCTCGAGCTATTTCCTGTACGAACAATTTAAAACAGGTCGGGTTGGCGGTCAATCTGTATGCCGATGGGTACAATCAACGGGTTCCGCCATGCATGAACGTATATTCCGGCAATAATATTGTTGAAGGCTGGATAGGATATTTATACCCCTATATGGGCGGTGGTGAAGATATTTCCACCATTGGAGCGGACTACAATCGTTTGCCGGGACTGCTGCGCTGCCCCGGTGACCTGGTCCAGTTGAAAAAGAACGAAGGAGTAACCAACTACGTGTACAACGCCTATGCCGGGTGCCTGGGAGACTCTTTCGGCAATTGGTGTGGCTATGTTGCAACGCTACCGTCATATGCGAGGCCCTCACAATATCGCCTGGTGATCGATGGATTGAGTTTCGATGCTAATGCATCGCACCGGCCGTATTTTTTATTTCCCATATACAAGTGGGCAGACAATGTGGAGGCCAGACATCAGGGCACCAAAGCTGCAAATGAGCTGTTCGTCGATGGCCATGTGGATAAGCGTCAGCGCAACGACGCAATGTCCATGACGAATGACGATTATGATTTCTTCTATGGCGTAAAGTGGAATCAACGCTAAGGTATTATTTTCACAGGAAAACAAAATTCGAAAACTCATTGACAAGGCCGGGTAAGAAAGTATATTATCCGGATTGACAATTACGGATTTTGCCCCAATGAAAATTAAAGCAGTACTTGAACGAGTGAAACCTTGGTTTCACTCTTATGTTGATTCGTTTCCACAGACGGATGCGGATTTAAAGATAAATTTTGAACTTAAACGTGATCACACCGCCCGTGTTGGTGAAGAAATACGTTTCATAGCCGACCGCCTGAAGCTCGATCCACATGAGACCGCGCTGGCGGAAATCTGTGCCCTGCTTCATGACGTCGGCCGTTTCGAGCAATATCACAAATATCGTACCTTCATGGACCCGGTTTCCGAAGATCATGGCGAGCTCGGATTGAAGATAATCGACCGTTATAATCTACTTAAGGGTTTGAACGAAGCGGATCGCAGTCTGGTGCGGGAGACTGTAGCCAATCACAACAAAAGAATGATCGATCCCAATTTGGAACGTCGAGTGCGGTTTTTTACCCGGATGATCCGCGATGCCGATAAACTGGACATTTGGAATGTGGTCATTAATTACTATAAAGCAGAAGTCAAAAATGAAGCCGTAAAGCTGGGACTTTCGCTGGCCAACACCATTTCAGACAAGGTAATGGCCGACCTGATGGCTGGAAAAATGGCCGACAAGGAAGACTTTCGCACCCTCAATGATTTCAAAATGAACCAGATGGCCTGGGTCTACGATCTTAACTTCAACTGTTCTTTGGAAAGGGTTCGGGAACGGTGCTATCTGCAGCAAATCTTTGCCAGTATGGATGGGACGATTCCTGGCGTTACCGCGTTTTATTGTCGCGCCCAGTCATTTGTTTACGGCAATGGCTTTTTTGCCTGACGGTTGCAATTACTCACAGAAAGACCCGGGATATTCAGATGTATCGGACTCCTGGGCGCGAGTCTGGGAATTGACGGACAAGCGCAGCGTAATTAGTTGATGTAGCTGTAACAACCCGATCATTGTTTTTAAGTCATTCCCTGATAGCATCTTGTAGAAATGTCGGTAAAATGACGGGCATTTGCCGTATACTGGCGTCATTTTGCTGCTGTCGTTAATGTGGGGATTAATATATGCTTTGCGGGATTTGAATCAACATATCGAAAGTTTTTCAATATTCGCATCTGGGGGGGCCGCAGAAAAAGGAGAACCTCAGGAAATATCTGCCTGTATGAAAATGAGGATAAAGGCAGAAATATTAACGAGCAGGACAATCGTTTAAACAGACTATTTGTATTTGACATGATTGCTCCATGATAGTTATATTGTACCATAATCATCATGGAGGATTTTTTATCATGTTTATCGTTTCTTTGCATTATGTCGGGGAATTGGAGCGGATCGACGCATTGCTGGAGGAACACCGGACGTTTCTCCAGCGTTATTATGACGCCGGAAACTTCATCGTTTCCGGCCGGAAGGAGCCGCGTACCGGCGGCATCATCATCGCCCGCGCGAAAAGCCGCGACATACTGGAAAAAATCATCGCGGAAGACCCGTTCAATCGCGAAAAAGTTGCCGAATACCAGATCACCGAATTCGTTCCGACCAAATTTGCCTCAAGTTTTGCCGTATTCTGCGATGGAATAAACGACTAGAACGGTTTTTCCCCGCCGGGGTACAAGCTACGCAGAATTCTGGAACGGTACTCCTTCGGACTAACCCCGGTCAGACGCTTGAACTTATGGCTGAAATGATAGGCGTCGAAAAATTTCAACTCCTCGGCAATCTCCCCAACGCTCAGGCCGGTTTTCAACAACATCTCCTGAGCCTTCTGAATGCGCAGCCGGTTGAAATAGGCCAGCGGCGCGATACCTAGCGTCTGCCGGAACAGCCCGGAAAACCGTGAGGGGGACAGATTAACCGCGGCAGCCGCTTCCCCCAGCATCAACTCGCCTGACCCGATCCGTTCCCGCATCAGGCTCAAAGCCGGAGACAGTCGGAAATATGACGTTATCAATTGTTCCACGTCGGTACGCGGTTCAGACTGGGTCAGAATTTGCTTTACAAGATTGAAGCCGTGATAATGTCGCCGAAACAAGATATCCGGGGAGACGTTTTCAAGGTAAACCGCGTTGAGGGCCAGAACTTCCCGTCGAATTTCTCTTGCGCAATCGCCCGTAAAACTGTCGGGAATACGGTAGAACTGCAATAAATCCAGTCCGTGTGAAATGTCGATTCGAAAATGGCACCAGATACTTACCGGTCGGATTCCTTCAACCACGGTAAGACGATGCGGCACATTGCGGGACGTGATTAACGCATCGGGAGCTCCGACATAATATGCGACTCGATTTTCGTACTCGACTTTAACCACGGAATCCACCGGGCAAACGCACACCGACCACGGCAATGTCCGCCAGCCGGTACAGTGCGACACATCGATCTCCGTCGAATCTCCCATATCATACTCAAAAACGATATCCGTATCCAGTTGTGCCATGGCAATTTTCTCCCGATAGTAATTTCATGCATTTTTATAATATATTCCGACATTCAAAAAAATCATCCGATGAGATAAAATTAATAAGTAGCCGTCGGGAAAGGTCCCGCATACGGAAAAAAAACAGGAAAACAGGAAATGGTCTTCGAATCACATAATTCATTGCTTATGGAATGCCCCCGCATTGCCTCGCAAGCGTCGGAAAAATTCACGGAGTGGATCAACGTCGCGTTGTTGCGGAATAAATCATCATCATTGAAAGCTGGTCTTGTGGATGTCGTACAGGGATGGGGTGAGCTTAAATTACGTCAATCCATCGTCGGCACCCCCTTGAATATCGGCGGTAAACAATTCGAACGTGGACTCGGTGTTCATTCTGTAAGTGAAATTGTTGTCAAGCTCCCCGCTCCGGGGAAGACATTTAGCGCTATGGTCGGTATCGATATGAATCCTGCCACTGCCAGCGCCATGAGTTTCCATAAAGGAAGCGCGATGTTTTCCGTCGATGCTGATGGGAAAGGGGTATTCTGTTCTCAGACATGCCACGCCGGTGACGCACCGGTTCCCGTAACCGTAGAACTTGATGGGGCAACCGAGTTCAAACTTTGCGTTCTCGATGGCGGGAACGGCATCCATCTGGCCCACGCCGACTGGGCCGACGCCCAAGTTACGCTGAACGATGGACGGGAAATATATCTGGATGACCTTGGCATTCTTGGACATGGATTATGCGACAAAGTGCCGTTTTCCTTTACGCTGGACGGAAAAAGCTCGCGGGATTTCCTGTCGCATTGGCGAATGAGCCGTACATCGGAAAAGGAGAAAAATGGCAGGATTGTACATCACATTACCTATGCCGCGCCTGATTCCAACCTTGAACTTCACGTTGACGTGACCTGTTTCCGCAATTACTCTGCAGTGGATTGGGTTCTACGTTTTAAGAATACCGGTAAGGGCATTTCTCCTTTAATTGAAAATATCCGTGCGCTTGACCTGTCCATGGCGGTCGGCAAAAACGAGATCGTCTTTCACCACTCGCTTGGCAGTACCTGCTCCGCAACTGACTTCTTGCCCATCAATCGTAAGATCGGGAAGGAGGATACGCAAATAGACCTTGCTCCGGTTGGCGGCCGTTCCTCTAACGCCAATTTCCCCTTCTTCAATCTGGATTGCGGGGACTGCGGGTTGATCGGTGCAATCGGCTGGTCTGGGCAGTGGGCAATGCAACTGCAACGCCGTGAGATTGGCAGCGTAAGCCTTCAGGCCGGGCAACAGACCACGCATTTTCGTCTGTTTCCTGGCGAAGAAGTAAGAAGTCCCAGGACTGCCCTCCTTGCATGGGAAAACTCTGATTGGATCGCTGGCAACAATTTGTTCCGCCAACTGGTACTGAACCATTATTCCCCGCACATTGACGGCAAAATTCCGATTACGCCGATTGCCCAGAACACCTGGTTTATCTTTAATCAAGGCAATGAGGTTACCGAAGTCAATCAGACCAAACTGATTCCCGCCATGGCGGAAGCCGGAATCGAGGCCTACTGGCTGGATGCCGGATGGTTTGAAGGCGGCTGGCCCGCCGGAGCTGGTAGCTGGGTCCCGAAGAAAGAGGCTTTCCCCAACGGTCTCAAGCCGTTGGGTGACGCGGCACATCGCAACGGACTTAAATTCGTTCTCTGGTTCGAACCGGAGCGCGTTACCCCAATCAGCCGTGTATTCAAGGAACATCCCGAATGGGTGATGCAACTCAAATCCGGGCGAGCCGGTGGCGAATTTGGCAACCTGTTCCGTCTCGGCGATCCGGAAGCCTGCCGCTGGCTTACCGATTACCTTTCAAAGTGCATTTCAGATTGGGGCATCGACGTATTGCGCATCGATTTCAACATCGATCCGCTCCTATTCTGGGAAGCCGATGACGAGCCGGAACGCCGCGGCATAAGCGAGATCCGTTATATCGAAAACCTCTATAAGATGTGGGATGAACTGCGTGCCCGTCATCCCGGACTGACTATTGACAATTGCGCCAGCGGAGGACGCCGCATCGATCTGGAAACCATCGCTCGGAGTTACCCGCTCTGGCAAAGTGATACCCAGTGTTGCGGCCATGAGGAGTCGGTGTGGAATCAGGTACAGAATTCGAGTCTCAGCAGTTATGTTCCGTTACATTCAGGCGGAATTTGGGATTTCAATCCGTATGCTTTTCGCAGTATGGCTCTTACAGGGTGTAACGTATGCCGTGACATTGGGAATAATCCCGCACTGTCCCGAGAAGCGAAAAAAATGATAGCAGAAGTCAAAGCCCTGCGTCCGTACTATCTTGGCGATTATTATCCGTTACAGCCGGTTACCATTGACGAAGGAGACTGGTGTGGCTGGCAGTACCATCGTCCTGATTTGGACGAAGGGGTGGTCACGTTGTTTCGTCGCGGTCGGGCGATCTTCGTTACCGGGCTTTTTCCGCTGCGCGGCTTGAATCCGGCATCCTACTATGAAATTTTTATGGACGGACAGGAACAGCCGGAGCTTCGTTCCGGGAGATCGCTGCTCGATGGTATTGAAGTAACAATCCGTGAGCGGCCCGACTGTTTCATGATCCGCTACCGGAAAAAAACCTGATATAATTCGCCACAACTCCGGGTTCGCCGGACGCAAGGCGGTGAAACGGACATGTCTGGTCATGTTGTGTTTCACCGCCTTTTCTCATGTTAATGACAGTATCCGCCTCTAATGTGGAGATGTTGTATTGACAAACTGCTATATAGCACTTATATTGTGAGATGTTTTACGGAGAGATGAAATATGTCAAAATATGAAGAAATAGCTGAACGGCTCAAGCGGGAGATTCTGGCGGGAATGGCTAGTCCGCTGCCGTCGGAACGGGAACTGGCGTTACGCTTCGACGTTTCATATATAACCATGCGCCGTGCCATTGGTGAACTGGTTTCTCGTGGAATGCTGTCACGCGAACACGGGCGGGGCATTTTCGTTAAGACGCCGGAACGCGATGGCGAAAAGACGATGGGGTTGGGATTTGTGACGCCGGAACGGATCTGGACCCGGGAGCATGTTTTATCGCAATATTACAGTGAGGTATACTGCAGTGCCGTGTGGGAGGCGCAGCAGTTCGGATACCATCTGGTGATGGCTTTCCGTCCGGAAGATCTGATGTCGCTTGAGGGCCGCCGCAAAGTGGACGCGGTACTGGCGGTATGCCCCGATGATATGAGCGTATTCAAAAATATTGCCCGTTTCCTTCCGGTCATAGTATTGGGGCACAACTATCCGGAATCGCCTTATCCGGCGGTGTTCATTGATGACTTTGCGGCGGCAGGAAAAATAGTGAGCTATCTGATCTCAACAGGACATCGGCGGATCGCGCATCTGTACGGAAACGATGAAGTGTGGTCTTTCAACCAGCGGCGCCGGGGTTACCGCCAGGCTTTGGCGGATGCCGGTATCCCATTCGACCCCGAGCTGGAGATTACCACGAACGACTTTCAGCTTTTGAGTTCCAAATTGATTTCCGGGACCGATCCGGTTACGGCGTTTTTTTGCCATAATGACGGGACTGCGTATAATTTGTTGAACTTTTTACATGAATCCGGTATACGTGTGCCGGAAACGGTCAGTGTGGTGGGATTTGATGATCTGTCGGGTTCTGCAGTGTGGTGTCCGCCGCTCACGACGGTCAATAATCCCAAAGTAGAACTTGGACAATGTGGCATAAGAATGGCCGTTGAGCTGTTACGCCATGAATTGCCCCCGAAGGATTATCGCCAGGAATTAACATGTAACCTGATGATCAGAAAGACAACTGCAAGGAAAAATTAAACCATGAGAAAGATTGAGAAGTACACAGGAAACCCGGTTTTATCCGCTGCTGACATCCCTTATGACGCAGGGTTGATTTTTAATGCCGGAGTGGCCTTTTTTAATGGCCGTTATGTGATGGTATTCCGTAACGATTATGGTTTTGCCGCCGATCTTCCCAATGGGCGTCGTGAAAACCACGGAACCAATCTGGGTGTTGCGTTCAGTAAGGACGGATATCATTGGGAGGTGGCGGCAAAACCTTGGATTCAAATGGTTGACGACCCGGAAATCTATCGTTTTTATGACCCGCGGCTGACGGTAATAGATGGCCGATGCTATCTTTGTTTTGCCGTTGATACGCGGCATGGCGTCCGCGGCGGGATTGCCGTTACGGATGACTTCGATAAATTCGATATTTTGACGATGACGGTACCGGAAAACCGTAATATGGTACTGTTCCCGGAAAAGATCAATGGACGCTATGTCCGGCTGGAACGTCCGTTCCCGGAATATAGTCGGGGCTATCAGGAGCGTTTTGACGTCTGGATGTCGGCCTCGCCTGACTTGCGTTACTGGGGTGATTCCCAACTGCTTCTCGGGGTGGAACATGTCCCATTTGCCAATGCCAAGATCGGACCGGCGGCGCCACCGATAAAGACCCGTAAAGGATGGCTGACCACTTTCCACGCGGTTTACAAGGATAATGACCGGAAGCTTAACACTTGGGAAAATGCCCCATGGACTAAGGAATATTATGGTGGTATTATGCTGCTGGATCTGTACGATCCGTCTAAAATCATTGGTCTTTGCCGTAAGCCGTTGCTTGAGGCAACGGAAAAATATGAAATCGAAGGATTTCGCGGCAGTGTGATCTTCCCGGGCGGAATGCTTCTTGACGCTGACGGCGAAGTCAAAATCTATTATGGTGCGGCAGATACGGTGGAAGCGCTTGCCGTAACCGATGTCGAATATCTGCTGTCGTTATGTGAACCGTTATAATTATAGCGGAACTCTCGCGCCGGAGTCGATTCCGGCGGAGGCTATTCGCACGGCGGCTGGGTTTGAGAGGTATATACGCAATTTCCCGGACATTATCGGAGATTTTTGATTTTTAAAGACGGAAGCTGGCGCTTCCGGGGAATAAAGAAAAAACTAAACTGTCGCACTTGTAATTTGAATCGGCGGTCAGTTTTTTAATTTTTAGACCATTGAATTTAATTTATTGCCCCCCATTTAAGGATGTATTAGATTAAGAT
>QKAL01000154.1 GCA_003246475.1 Lentisphaerota bacterium | reverse complement strand
ATAAACCCTAATGCATTATAATTATATGCAAAGGGTTGATAAGTTAATAAACTCTCAATAAAAAAGGAGTGCAAAGATGTCCAAGGAAATGACCCCCCATGAAATCAACGTTAGAACGGTAGTACGGATGATTGCAATGATGTTCAACTCCTCCGCGCTTGACAAGGATTTTTCCTCTAGGGCTATGGAATGGATGCAGCAAATGCCCGAAGGAAAGCCGGGATACCAACTGGAGGATCAGAAGCCGCCGCAGACGGCGGCGTGATGCGGCGGCGGTTCGGGGTTCGGTGGGTGAGGTATATGCCCACGCGGAACCAAAAGTTTGGAAAGAGAAAAAGCAAGGGAGCAACGGGAAGATGGAAATAACGGAAGCACAATTGGAAGATTTTTACCGGAGTGCAATCAATCTGATTAACGGGAATCTGGAAAATTGCGGAGAGTACGGCATTGAAAACCGTTTACCCGTCTATATGAGGGCAAAAGGGATGCATGAGACGTTAGAACTTGCCGCCGAAAAACTCGGTTTACCGATGGTGTTTAAAGGGAGTGGGATTGGCAGCGTTGCCAGTTGGCGAGATCTGCAATGCCGGGCGGGAGTGTCGATCGAGGAAGTTTATCCCAGGCATATATTCCCGTGTGTCCGCCTGCAATGTCCTCAGCGGCCTTTATCGGATGAGGATACCAGCCATCGTTCTCAAAATCCCCATTCGGAAAATAAAAGCGAGCTCGAAATCCACCATTGTCAGGAATAAGCATCCAAGTGCCGAAAGCGGTTTTATACGTATAGATCATAGATTTTCCTCCCGGTTGATGTGAGGAATATAAAAGAAAAAAGAGAAAAAGCAAGGGAGCAACGGGAAGATGAAATTTGCGGAAAAGTTGAAAGCGGCCCGGGAACGGGCGGGATTGAGCCAGATCGAGCTGGCGACGCTGGCGGGTGTCGACCGCAAGCAGATCTGTTACTACGAGCACGGAAAAAAGGCGTCGTCCGAAGGACTGCAACGGCTGGCCAAGGCGCTGCAGTGTGACGAGGAAGCGCTTTACGACGATCCGGAAGCGCTGACGGTGGAGGTCAAAAAAACGGCGATATTGTCGATCTGCCGTTTTCGCGAAAAGGGCGGTACGGTCTGCGGGCTGAGTTACCGCGATTACCAGGAATGTACCTGCAGTCGGGAATTTGCGGACAAGCGGGAAGTAACGCCGAACCCGGCGATGGAATGCCGAGTGGAAACGTGTCCGTTCGTGATCGGGTAGAATGGGGATGCCTCCGGCGGGCGGCAACGTGCCGCGGCGAGTGAGATGCTGGCGCATCTGCTTCCCTGCGGGGCAGGAAAGAAAAAACAGTTGGGAGAGTTTATAAATGAGTAACAAGAAAAATCTCACGATGGCGGTCATGATGCTGTCGGATGAATATCCGTGGCTAAAACCCGAAATACTGGAGAAACTGCTGGCGGCGGCCGGGGCCGGAGAGGAAGAGGTCGAACTTTTAACTAAATTTGAAGCGGCGTCCATGTTGAAGGTCGGTTATAAAACCGTGGAACGAATGGCGATGGATGGACGACTGGAGCGGCGGGTCATCACCAGCCGGGCGGTACGGGTTACGAGGCGGTCAGTGATTAAATATCTGCAAGCGGCGGCGTAAGGAGACGGATATGAAGATTTGTCGGGTATGTAAAAGGAGTGAGGAGGTTGCGGCGTTTTATCCGTCGCAGAGGAATATTTGCAAGGCGTGTTGCCAAGTCAGATATATTGAGTACAGGTCGCGTAAAAAGGCGGAATATCTTAAGCGTAAAGCTGCTGACGCGGGTCAAGTTAATGCGCCAGCGGTAAAGATGCCGTGTGATTTCCGGGCGGCGAATTTCGACGAGTATCCGGCGGCATGTCAGGCGTGCTATATGAAAAAATGTCAGGCAGGAGGGGCGGCGGCATGAATATGAGAGCGGAATGCAATTGCGTTAACGACGGGGATTGTACCGGTCCGGTAGACCCGGAGGGAAAGGGGCATTGTCTCAACTACTCGCCCCGGCATACGGCGCCGCCGGTAATGCGGGATTATGCCGCCGAACGGCGACAGAAATATTACCGGTTGCGTGAAGAACTGCGGCCGCAATGCAACGGACGCCTCGGCGACGTCATCATGATGCTGATCATAGCGGTAATGCTGGTATGTTTTTTTATCGGTGTACGCAATGCGTTTAAACCAATCGAGCCGCAAGGCGTGCGGCAAGGTGCCGCTGCCAGTGAGATGCTGCGCATCTGCTCCCCTGCGGGGCAGGATGGGAAAGAGTGATGGGTGGTTTTGATGGGAGAGAATAGGGATGCCTCCGGCGGGCGGCAAGGTGCCGCTGCCTGTGAGATGCTGCGCATCTGCTACCGCTGACGCGGAGAGAAAGACAAAAATATCGGAAACGGGAAATGAACATAAAAAAATACGAGATTGCGCGGCGGCTGATTGAGTATTTCCGCCGCGAGGATGAGAAAAAGCGCGAGGGATGGAAAAACATCGGAGGACGCAAATGACCACGCCGGAACTCATGCCGGAACCCAAGCTGCAATGCTTCCGGGTCACGCCCACAATCAAGGAGAAAGTCGCCGCCGTCATCGCCGACGGCGGTCGGTCGGAATCGGAACTGGTGGAGTGCGTCCGGCGTAAAATGCTCAAATGTCCGCACGTCTGCGGATGCAAAAAACATCAACCGCAGACAGACGACAACGCCACCCCGGAACGACGGACGGAACGGGTTTGGTTCCGGGTTCGCCCGGCAATCGATTCCGACGAAATGGATAATCTGCGGGCATGTTTTGAATGCATTATCACCGCAGTAAAAATCCGTCCGGTAGTCTATTCGCCGGAAGACGCCGCCGAAATTAACAAATGGCATGGCGTTGTCCGTACGACGGACGGCGTGTGAGATGCTGCGCATCTGCTTCCGCTGACGCGGGTTTTCAGGGGTGAGGAAAAGAGTGATGGGTGGTTGTACGCACGTCGCCGCCGGAACCGAGGCGCTGCGCTGTCGATTGCGGCGGCTCCTTTGGGCGGGGCGGAATGGGAAAGAGTGATGGGTGGTTTTGATGAGAAAATTTGAGGGATGCCTCCGGCGGGCGGCAAGGTGCCGCTGCCTGTGAGATGCTGGCGCATCTGCTTCCGCTAACGCGGGTTTTGGGGATGCCTCCGGCGGGTCCGTACGACGGACGGCGTGTGAGATGCTGGCGCATCTGCTTCCGCTGACGCGGAGAAAAGAAAAAAGACAGGAGTGATGATTATGAGGAGCGATCAGGAATTAGACGAATTGACGGCGCGGGCGGATCAGGCCATAAACAACGCACAAAAGGCACGAGAAACCGTTATGCGGTCGATCAGCCGTCCCAAATGCGTCCGGTGCGGGAAATGGTTCAATCAGGAGGACGAACACGATCCGGCGGCAGTGTGTTTCCATTGTCGTACTATTAAACCATGAGGATGAAAAACAATGAATTATGATAATTTTATAAAATCAAAAATAGCGTTGGCGGAACGGACCGGGATTGAGGTAGACGAAAATAATCTTCCACTGATTCTTAAACCTCATCAGCGCAAAATTACCGCATGGGCATTGCGTGGCGGTTGTCGAGCTATTTTTGCCAGGTTCGGCCTTGGGAAAACATTGATGCAATTGGCTGCCATGCAGGAAATAATCAAGCAGCATCCCGGTAAACGCGGGTTGATTATCCTGCCGCTTGGGGTCAGGCAGGAATTTACCAGAGACGCCCGCGAAATGTTGAATATGGTCGTTGAATATGTTCGAAACGATGCGGAAGTTTTTGCGTCAACGGCAGAAATATTACTAACCAATTACGAACGGGTACGGGAAGGGCTGATTGACCCGGCAAAGTTTATTGCGGTTTCACTGGATGAAGCTTCGATTTTGCGTGGATTCGGAACTAAAACCTATCAGGAATTCTTACCTCTGTGCGCGAAGGTTAAATATAAATTTGTGGCGACGGCAACTCCGTCACCCAATGAATATAAGGAACTGATTCACTATGCAGGATTTCTTGGGGTTATGGATACGGGTGAAGCGCTGACGCGTTTTTTTCAGCGGGATAGTGAAAAAGCCGGAAACCTGACTTTATATCCCCATAAAGAACAAGAATTTTGGTTGTGGGTTCATTCCTGGGCGGTATTTATCAACCGTCCATCAGATTTTGGATTTTCCGACGAAGGATATGATTTACCGCCGCTGAATATCCATTGGCACATGGTCCAGGTAGATCACACAACCAAGATTAAAACCGACCGTGACGGACAACAGCATATGTTCCACGATGCTGCTGCTGGTCTGGCTGATGCCGCCAGAGAAAAACGTGATACCATACCACAGAGGGTAGCCAAGATGTTAGAGATAGTCATGGCAGAACCGGAAAAGCATTTTTTATTGTGGCATCATCTGGAAGCGGAGCGGGAAGCCATCGAAAAAGCTATGCCGGAAGCCGTTACCATATACGGGGACCAAGACATCGATTTTCGCGAACAAGCAGTTATTGATTTCTCAGACGGAAAATTCTGTTATCTTGCCACCAAACCAGAACTTTCAGGATCCGGATGCAATTTCCAGCGTTATTGTGCTGATGCGATATTTGTAGGGATTGATTACAAGTTCAATGATTTTATTCAGGCGGTACATCGAATTTATCGTTTTTTGCAAACAAAAGAAGTTAATATCCATATTATATACGCTGAAAGCGAGGAAGAGGTCAAGCGGGTAATGTTGGAAAAATGGCGGCGCTATGACGAGCTCACCGAAATTATGGCGACAATCAATCGTAAATACGGTCTTAGTGCCGATGCATTGCGGGAAAATATGAAGCGGTCTATGGGGTGTGAACGGAGAGCATCCATCGGGGTGCATTATACCGCAATAAACAATGATTGTGTAATGGAAGCCCGCAATATAGATAGTGACAGCATTGATCTTATTCACACTTCCATCCCGTTTAGCAATCACTATGAATACAGTCCAAGCTATAATGATTTCGGACATAATTCCGGGAATGAAAGATTTTTTGAACAGATGGATTTTTTGACGCCGGAACTACTGCGTATACTCAAGCCGGGGCGTGTGGCGGTAATTCATGTCAAGGACCGCATATTATTTGGCAATGTAACCGGTTGCGGAATGCCGACAGTAGACCCGTTTCACATGACCACAACGTTCCATTATCTCAAGCATGGTTTTCAGTTTTTCGGCATGATCACTATTGAAACAGATGTTGTTCGGGAAAATAACCAGACCTACCGGCTGGGGTGGTCGGAATGCTGCAAAGACGGCTCCAAAATGGGCGTTGGGTGCCCTGAATATCTATTGCTATTCCGTAAGCTACCAACCGATACAAGCAAAGGATATGCCGATTTTCCGGTAACAAAAACCAAAACAGAATATACCCGTGGACGTTGGCAGATCGATGCTCGCGCAAAATGGAATTCCAGTGGCAACCGTCTATTAACTCCAGAAGAACTGGAATGTCTGGAACTGGAAGATGCTAGCAGAATATTTACCTCACGAGCAGCAGAAACAATCTACAATTATTGTGGTCATGTAGCAGTAGCCGAAGCTATGGAAAAAAGAAATCGTCTTCCGGCCACCTTTGAAACCTTCCGTCTTCCTTCTCGTTCTCCGTGGGTATGGGATGATATAGTCAGAATGCGGACGTTGAACGGGGAGCAGCAGCGGCGCAATCTTGAGAAACATATTTGTCCGTTGCAATTAGATATCGTTGAGCGGGTGATTGAACGTTGGAGCAATCCCGGGGAACTGGTATTCGATCCGTTCGGGGGGATTATGACGGTACCGTATATGGCGGTTAAATTAGGTCGACGCGGGTATGGCGTGGAATTAAATCAGGGATACTGGCGTGATGGATTGTCGTATCTTGAAGCCGCAGAAGCAGAACTTACAGCTCCTACATTATTTGATTGTGAAAGTTTTTAATTTCTAACCATGAGGCGGGAAAGATGCGCGAGGAATGGATAAAGTTTGAAAAAGACACGTTGGAGAAATCCAAGATTCTGATCGCCGCCGCGAGATTGGGGATCTCGCATGGCGATGCGATACTGGCGTTTCTTCGACTCTATTGTTGGGCCGACAAGGAAACGGCTGACGGTTTTGTCCCGCAAATGTCCCCCGCAATAGGGGACGGAATTGCGCGTCAAAAAGGTTTCATCGCGGCCATGGCGGAACAATCGGAGCCGTGGATAACGATTTTGCCGGATGGAATACGTTTCAACAACTGGCATGAGCATAACGGCAAATCGGCTAAAAAACGAGCTCAGGAGGTAAAAAAGAAACGCTTGCAACGGGACGGCGGTCCCGACGGCGGCGGGAAAAATGTCCCCTCATCAGCGGGACAAGAGCGGGAAAAATGTCCCGTCAGCAACGGGACGCCCTCTATTATAGATAAAGATATTAATACTACTACTACTAATATAGGGGATTCGGCGGGGGATTCATTGATGGCGCGGATGGCGGCGAACTATTACGGATTCCCGGAAAGCTGGCGCGATCCGGCATTGCTGGCGGCGTTCGGTCGCTGGCTGGCATACCGCAATGGACTGCGTCCGATCAAAACCGGCCAGATCGAAGCCTGGGTTGCGCAATGCCTGCGGCTGAAATCGCCGGAACGGGCGGTCATCGCCATCGATCACACCATCGGGGTCGGCGTGTGGGATCTCGAAGAGCCGAAAAACATGACGCCGCCGGATGGGGCGGAACGCCCCGCCAACGCTCCGGCGCCGCGTTATAGAAGCGCCTCGGAACTGGCGGCGGATATGGTTGAGGTGCCGGTATGAGCAATATCCTGACCGTTGAACAGACCACTATGCTGCTGAGCAAGAAATTCGGTTCGCTCTGGCCGGAGAAAATAATCACCAAGGAGAAGCTGGCCGGATTCGCGGAAGATGTTTTAGGCTGGGACAAGGAGAACATTACCGCCGCGCTGTATGCGCTGCAGAAAAAACACCCGGATACGTTGCCGAGTGGTCCGGAAATTAAAGAGGCCTGCGAACAGGCGGAGAGAGATAAATCGCTCGGCAGGAAACGCGAAAGCGGGTCGATCCCAACGCTGGCGGATGATTTTTACTGTGCTGAATGCAACACCACGGGGAGTTTTTATGCCGTAGCATGGTGGGGAAACTGGCAACCGGTCAAAACACTGCAGTTGATCCGGCATCCGGCGGCGGTGATGGGTAAAATCGCGGTGGTGAGTCTGCCGTGCGTCTGCGATGCCGGGACCGTGTACTGTTCGGCGCGGGTATCGACGCAGCGGCGTTATGCGTGGAAGGCGTTTGCGTTGCCGGGTTGCTGGACGGACGGATTTATCAACCGCGACCGTTTCGGGCGGGAGATCAAGGACGAACACGGCATGGTGGTGCGCAATGAGTATTACCTGACTCCGGCGGCGTTTGGCTGGATGTTTGTAGAATTCTGCAATCTGGCCAACCTGCAAACGGAGCTGTTCGACAAGTTGAACAAGATCTGGTTCGCCATGGCCCGCAAGGTATTCAACCAGTCGGAACTGGCGCCGGAAGAGCAAAACCTCGACGGCTGGCAGGAGTTTATCGATAATTTCGAGAAGGCGCGTTCGATGAGCAGCACGGCAAAAAAGCAAAACATCGCCGCTCCGGTGAAAACCGCCGAGGACGTGCGCCGCGAATATCGCGAACGCGGCGGAGTACAGAGCATCCGCGAGATGAGGCTTTAAGATGCCTCCGGGTCCGTACGACGGGCGGCAAGGTGCCGCTGCCTGTGAGATGCTGCGCATCTGCTACCGCTGACGCGGGGCGGGATAGATGGGAGATGCTGCGCACGTCGTCGCCGGTGCCGAGGCGCTGCGCTGTCGTTACCGGCTCCTCCTTTGGTCGGGGCCGGATGGGAAAGGTCGATGGTTTGTTTTTTTTGATGAAAATATGAGGGATGCCTCCGGCGGGCGGCAAGGTGCCGCTGCCTGTGAGATGCTGCGCATCTGCTTCCCTGCGGGGCGGGTCCGTACGGCGGGCGGCAAGGTGCCGCTGCCTGTGAGATGCTGCGCATCTGCTTCCCTGCGGGGCGGGGAAAAGACAAAAGATAGGAGAATAAGACGATGTTGAATCAGGAGAACATGGCGGCGGCTTCGGAGCTGGAACTCAACGGCGCTATCGAGATGCGCCGAAACCAGATCGAGGAGTTGTTCGGCCAGATCGCTGCGCTGGAACAATTCAAGGCGGAAAAGTTCGGGATTACCGATGACGCAGCAAAAGAACTCGACCAGGAACTCGACTGGTTCGAAAACGAGTTAGACAGTGCCCTGTGCCGTATCAAATTGCGGTTTAAAAAAATGCGGCAATTGATGTGCGGTCATCGTTGGTTTCCCGGAGCCGGGGACTTCGATAAATGCGCCCGCTGCGGCGCGGTGAGGTTGATAAAATGAGTAAATGCGGAGCCAAAACCGAGATTTTTAGCCGTGTCTGTGGATATTTTCGCCCGGTGGCGAACTGGAATAAGGACAAGAAACAGGAATTTGAGGATAGGAAAAATTTTAAGGTGAAGGGG
>QKAL01000003.1 GCA_003246475.1 Lentisphaerota bacterium | reverse complement strand
TGATCTACGGCATCGGTACGGCTTTGCCGGTCATAGTATTCTCTTTCCTGATCGCCTTTGGCGGTGAATATCTGGGCAAGGTATTCAACTGCCTGACCCGCGTTGAGCTATGGGTGCGGAGGATTGCCGGCGTGCTTTTTATCGTGGTGGGTATTTACTATTGTCTTATCTATATTTATCAATTCAAACCGTGGTGAGACGTGCGAGCTGCGGTGTGGCTTTTAACCTGAGGTAATTAAATCATGTCGGAAAAACTAAAAATATTGTTCCTTTGTACCGGCAATTCCTGCCGCAGCCAGATGGCTGAGGGGTGGTGCCGTTTTCTGAAAGGCGATTTGATCGAGGCATACTCCGCCGGGATCGAAACGCACGGAATGAATCCTTACGCCATGAAAGTCATGGCCGAAGCCGGAGTGGATATCTCCGCCCATTGGTCCAAACTGCTCTCCGATCTGACCGGGGTGACATTTGACTATGTGATTACGGTATGCGGCCATGCCGACGAAAACTGTCCGGTATTTCCCGACCGGACTAAAGTAGTACACGTGGGGTTCGAAGATCCGCCAAAGCTGGCGAAGACTTTGACTGATGAGGAGGATAAACTTAATTGTTACCGGCGGGTCCGGGACGAGATCAAGCGGTTTATCAGTACATTGCCGACGGCGTTGGAGAAGGTGAACAGTTAATTCCTGCTGTTGAATACATAAATAAAAAACATAGGAGTGGCAGCCATGAGTTGCGAAGGCGGTTCCGTCGACGAACGGAAGATGACCAGTGTTTTTGAGCGGTATCTGACTCTATGGGTCGGGTTGTGCATTGTCGGCGGGATTATGCTCGGTAAGTTTGCACCGACGCTGGCGTCCAGGCTTGACGGCATGTCGGTGTTTATCGATGGCGCCCCGGTGGTATCGATTCCGATTGCCGTTTGTTTGTTTTTCATGATGTACCCGATCATGGTCAAGATAGACTTTTCCGGTGTGATAAAAGCCGGTAAAAGCGGTACTCCGGTGTGGTTGACGCTGTTCGTTAACTGGGCGGTAAAACCCTTTACCATGTATGCGATAGCATGGTTTTTTCTCGGCTTTCTGTTTCTCGGCTTGATTGGTGCGGATGCGGTTGATCTGGTGAAGATTCCGTTTGGGCTGGATCTGCCGGTCGGGGCCAGTCATGGTGCAGGAACGGTAGTCATGCACGAAGGTGTCAAGATGCTGCAGGTGCCATTGTGGCGCAGTTATTTTGCCGGTTGCATCCTGCTGGGGATCGCGCCTTGTACCGCGATGGTGCTGGTGTGGGGATACCTTGCCCGCGGTAATGACGGGTTGACTCTGGTCATGGTGGCGATCAATTCGTTGACCATGCTGCTGTTGTATGGTGTGCTTGGTGGTTTTCTGCTTGGCGTGGGGCGTTTGCCGGTACCATGGCAGGCTCTGGCACTCTCTATTGCAGTATATGTGGCGCTGCCGCTGGTGTCGGGATGGTTGTCGCGAAAATGGATCATAGCGGTGAAAGGAAAGGAGTGGTTTGAACGTAAATTCCTTCATGTCCTGACTCCGATCACGATTGTGGCGCTTTTGACCACGCTGGTACTTTTATTCAGTTTCAAAGGCGAGACGATCCTGGCCAATCCATTGACGATTGCATGGATCGCTATCCCGCTTTTTCTCCAGACCGTGCTGATTTTTGGATTGGGTTACTGGCTGGCAAAGATGTTGAGACTTCGATATGAAGATGCGGCACCGGCGGCGATGATCGGTGCGTCGAATCATTTTGAAGTTGCGATCGCGACTTCAACCATGATTTTTGGACTCTCATCCGGAGCTTCACTGGCGACTGTCGTCGGGGTGTTGATCGAGGTCCCGGTCATGTTAATGCTGGTCAAAATATGCTTGCGGACCCGTAAATGGTTTTGATTTTGGTGATGAATATCACAAGCCGAGAAAACGGCTGATTTGTGTGTCGATTACTGCCGGGGCCGGAGGGATTGCGGACAGCGAGAAGCGCGGCAGCAGCTCTCGCGCCGTCAACTCCTCTCCGAACTCCGCCCAGCCGCAAGTCCAGGCCAGCAGGCCGATCAGTTTTTCCGGGGAGTTCCCGCGCGCCAGCAGATGCCCGATCCGGGTGTCGCCGTGGCGTTTTGCCAGACGTTTCCCGTCCGGTCCGACTACCAGCGGCACGTGGGTGAATTGCGGAGCCGGCAGATCAAGGGCTTCATAAAGCAGCAGCTGCCAGGCGGTACAATCAAGCAGGTCGTCGCCGCGGATGATCTCGGTGATCCCCATTGCCGCGTCGTCGACTACTACCGCCAGCTGGTAGCCCGCGCCTTCGCGGTGGCGCGCCAGTACAAAATCTCCGGCGGTGCGGGCTACATTGACCGCCTGCGGACCATGAAATCCGTCGATGAACGTTACTTCCCGGTCCGGGGCGAAAAAACGCCATGCCGGAAGGCGGTCGGCACCAGTAAATGCTTCTGCGGTCGCAAAGTCCGGGTATCTGTCACGGCAGATTCCGTTATAACCCTGATAATCTTCAGCATGCGGGGCGCTTTGTGCGGACTCCACGTCGCGCCGGGTGCAGGTGCAGGGGTAGACCAGACCTTTGTCCAGCAGTTTTTGCAACGCGTCGCGATAGAGGTGGACGCGGCGGCTCTGCAGATATGGTTCATGTGCGCCGCCGCAGTCATAACCCTCATCCCAGTAGAGCCCCAGGCGGCGTAAGTCGGAACAGGCCATTGCCGCAGTTTCCGGTTTGACCTTGGGGTGATCCAGATCCTCCATGCGCATGACCACTTTGCCGTTTTTGCTTCGGGCGGACAGCCAGGCGATGAGAAATGTTCTGGCGTTGCCCAGATGTAGCGCTCCGGTCGGGCTGGGAGCCAGGCGCCCTTTGATCTGCGGTTTTAGAACATCGGTTTGCAATTGGTTTACCGTTTTGAACTTGATGATTCCTGTGGCTTGAAAGACGCCAGCTTGTCGGTAAGGCGCAGGTTTTCGGCATAGTCCACCGGACACTCGATCACGGCGGGGACGTCGAGTTTAAAAGCTTCGCGCAAGGTCGGCAGCAGTTGTTCCGTCGACTCAATCCGGTATCCGGCGCAGCCGAAACTTTCCGCATAGACCTTGAAATCGGGGTTGCCGAATGAGATGAACGCGGAGCGTCCGAACTCCAGCTCCTGCTTCCATTTGATCAGGCCGTAGTTTTTGTCGGTCCATATCAGGGTGACGAACGGCAGTTTTTCGCGAACGGCGGTTTCCAGCTCCTGGGAGTTCATCATGAAGCTGCCGTCACCGGTGACCGCGAGTATCTTACGTCCTGGGTGTACGAGTTTTGCCGCCAGAGCTCCCGGTACCGAAAAGCCCATGGTGCCCAGTCCGTTGGAGAAGAGGCAGGTCTCTGGACGACTGCACGGATATAACCTTGCCATCCACATTTTCAGCGCCCCGGTGTCGCACAGGACGATATCTTCGTCATCGAGCGACTTGCGGATATCGGAAATGATCCTCTGCGGCTTGACAGGGAACGAGTTGTCGTCGGCAAAGCTTTCCAGTTCCTGGTGGAACAGTTCGTGGTAACGGCTTGCGCGGGGGATGTCGCCGGTCTTTTCCGGAAGCATGTCCCGCAACGAATCGAGAATCAGACTGATATCCCCTTCAATCCCCACCGACAGTACATAGGCGCTGTCTACTTCCGCCGGAGTACGTCCGATATGGACGATTTTCTTGTCATGCGCCTGGTTCCATTTGGCCGGTTCGTATTCGATCAGGTCGTATCCGACACATATCACCACATCGGCGTCCTTGATACAGTGATTGGCGTAATCCGGGCGCATGAACCCGATGGCGCCGCAATGACAGGGGTGGGAGTCGGGAATCGCTCCTTTGGCCATGAAAGTGGTAGCCACGGGAATACGCTGATGCTCGGCAAAGGCGGTAAGCGCTTCGGCTGCGGTATCGCGGCAGACGCCGTGTCCCGCCAGTATGACCGGTTTTTCTGCGTCGATGATGATTTTTGCCGCGCGCATCAACTGTCCTTCATGCGGGGCTTCCGGTTTGGGTTGTGCCTTGGGCAGCGGCACCGCGTTACATTCCAGTTTGGCGATGTCTTCGGGCAGTACGACCAACGTCGCGCCGGGCCGGACCATTTGCGCTATTTTGAATGCCTTGCGGACGATTTCCGCCGTGGTGTCGGGGATTACCACCTGGGCGCCCCATTTGGTGATCGGTTCGAAAAGTTTGAGCAGATCGATGTACTGATGAAATTCCTTGAATATCCGGCTGGTCTTTGCCTGTCCGGCGATAGCCACCAGCGGCGCGCTGTCGAGCTGTGCGTCGGCGGTGCCCAAAGTAAGGTTGATGGCGCCCGGTCCGAGGGTGGCGAGGCATACTCCTGCCTTTGCGGTCAATCGCCCATAGATGTCAGCCATAAATGAGGCGGCTTGTTCGTGGCGTACCAGAATAAACCGTATTTTCGACCCGATCAGCGCGTCCATCAGGTCGATATTTTCCTCCCCTGGCAGACCGAAGATATATTCTACTCCCTCTTCTTCGAGGCATTTGACGAACAATTCGGCGACTTTCATCTTGGTCCCTCCAGTGTTGTTATCATGATTTTTCTGCCGGGATTACAGGACAGAGATTTTTCTACTTCCGGCGGCGTTGAGCCTGACACGAAATGATTCCCCGGACGAATATATTTCAAGGTTTTCAGAAATGCCAGTCTTTTTTAATTAAAGTTGGGGGACACTTGATCAACCAAGTTCAAATATTCTGATTTCAGCAGAAAGGATATAATGAGAAAAAGCGAAAAAAGTTTAAACCGTTTCGATTTCATGATTGAAAGTCTCCCCGGTTCTCCTGAATGCTAATTGTTCTCACGGAATATATATGCAGGCAGGGAAAAAACCAGGATATAAAAAGAAATATCCGCCTCATGTCGCGATCGTACTTGCATAATCATATTTGGAATTGTAGTATAAGCGAAAAACCATGGAGGGGACTGATGGTTAAACGTTGTATTCTTGTGAAATATGTGTTGCCAGCGGTTTGGGCCGCATTGCTGGTTTTGGCCGGATGTAACTCGCCTTTGGGGTCGTACCAGGCCGGGGACTATGATGCGACGCCGCAGTATGGGACAATCGCCAAGGAGTCGATGGCGTATGAAGGTCCACAACGCAACCCGGTCATCATGATCCATGGTTTTCTCGGCGCAAAACTCAAAATCAAGGAGACCGGCGCTCCGGTATGGGGTAAGTTTTACGGAATGGAGTCGCGCAATCTCACCCCGGAACTGTTGCGCGGCCTGAGCTGTAAGATGGTCTACGGCAAACCGCTGGACGAGATTGAGGATTCCACCGGGCCGGATGGCGTACTTGACCGTGTGGAAGTTAAAGTGCTGGGTATGACCTTCCATCTCGATGCCTATGACGGACTGCGCCAGAAACTTGTTGACGGCGGTTATATCCTGCGTTACCGGGACTTGCCGCAGGGCAAGCATTTCTATACCCTCTTTGATTACTATTATGACTGGCGTTATGATCTTGCCTGGAACGCGGCGCAGCTTCATGCGTTTATCCTCCGCAAACGGGCATATATGCAGAAAGAGTACGAGCGCTGTTACGGATTGAAAGATTATGACGTGCAGTTTGACTTAATCGGCCATTCGATGGGCGGACTGCTTAGCCGGTATTATATGATGTACGGCGATCAGGATCTGCCTGCCGATGGTTCGTTGCCGGTGCTGGACTGGCGCGGCAGCCGTTATGTTGACAAGGCGGTGATCGTAGCCACCCCGAACGCCGGTTATCTGGATACGTTCTGGGAAATGGTCAACGGTTTGCGGTTGCAGGAGGGGGCTCCTCTATACCCTCCCGGCGTGATCGGGACGTTCCACACCTATTATCAGATGATGCCGCCGCTGTATACCCGGTCGGTGGTCTATGCCGACGATCCCAAGGGGGCTCCGGTCGATCTGTTTGATCCGGCAGTCTGGCGCAAATATCGCTGGGGCCTGGCCGATCCGGAACAGGATGAGTATTACCAGATGCTGCTTCCGGATGTCAAGAGCAAAGAGGAGCGCTTCAAGATTGCGTTGGATCATCTGGAAAAATGCCTGAAGCGGGCGGAACAGTTTGTCCGGGCGATGAATGTCAGGAAAGAACCGCCCTCCGACGTGGCGATGGTGCTGTTTGCCGGAGATGCCTTCCAGACCCGGCGGCAGGCGTTTATCGACCGCGAGACCGGAAAGATCGTCAAGGTGACCTATGAGCCTGGTGACGGCAAGGTCTTGAGTACCAGTGCGCGCTGCGACCTGCGCGAAGGGCAGCCGTGGCACCCGTTTATATCTTCGCCGATTCGCTGGACCTCGGTAATGTATCTGCCGGCGGCGCATATGGGCATCACGGAAAGTCCGGTTTTTGTTGATAATCTGCTTTACTTCCTGCTGGTTACCCCGACCAGAGCCCAGGAAGGGCAGATCAAATAACGCGGAGGTAATTATGACCAGTTTCTATTATGAACTGTTGAAGAAGATCAACGAATCGCTGTTCAACAGTTATACGGATAACTACTGCAGTTTGCGTTATGGCGCGGAGCAGGAAAACCCCGATGCGCGGCAGGAACGGGATTATGCCGAAAAGGGACTGGTATCGCGGGATGTCATCGGGCGTTTACAGCAGAAGATCGATCAGGAATACAAAACGCTGTTTCCGGCGCTGGAATACGTCTATAGTCTGCTGGAGAATGAAAGTTCCAGGCAATTGATGGTCGATCTGACGGCGTATCGTCTGTTGGGGCATACCAAAGTGAAACTCTACGATCAGGAGCAGCTCTGCCCCAAGGTATTGGAGGATAAACTGAAGGAGTGTATTGTTCCCGGCAACGATATTGATACGGGATTTGCGCCGGTTCCGACGTTGCAGCTCATAGACATGACCCCGATCGGCAAAAAACTGCGGCTCTATTCCACCGTGGCGGCTACCATTAAAAATTTCTTCGTTCAGCAGTACGCCTATGTCAACGAGGTGGTCATTCGCGCTGAACCCGGAGACTATGTCATCGACGCCGGCGGCTGCTGGGGCGATACGGCGGTCTACTTCGCCGATTGCGTCGGTGATGCCGGAAAAGTCTTTACCTTCGAGTTCATCCCGTCGAATATCGATATTCTGCAGAAATGTATTCAAGCCAATCCGGCGGTTGCGCCGAGTATCCAGCTGGTGCCGTCTCCGATCTGGAGCAAAAGCGATGTTTCACTGTTCTACCGTGACAATGGTCCGGGAAGTACCGTCAACATGTCCGATATCAACGGCAGGCTGAAGGATTCCGTCAACACGTTGTCAATCGATGATCTGGTGGCCCGTTCCGGAATCAGGAAGATCGACTTTATCAAAATGGATATTGAAGGGGCGGAACTGGAAGCGTTGAAAGGGGCGGAAAAAGTTATCCGGCAGTATCGTCCCAAACTGGCGATCTGTGTTTACCACAACGGTTATGTGGACATGGTTACCATCCCGATCTGGTTGAAGAATCTCAACCTGGGTTACAAACTTTATTTGAAGCACTCCACCACCTTTGCCGAAGAGACGGTGCTTTTCGCCGCAGTATCCGACTGATGTGCTTGTTGTGTCTGTAATGCGATAATGATTAAGAACTAGTTTGTAAATAGATCAGATTGTATGAGTGTGAAAATTGATGCGTCAAGCATTGTCAAAGACAAATAGTTGCGCTCAATTTTCTCATATCGGATCAATAGTTCACGAAAACGGTTAAACCACGAATACCCGTCCATATAGGTTTTCTGATCTGGCAAGATTTGTTCCTGTCCGGAAACTTCTGTTTTTTAATCAAGTCTCGGAACGCGATCCATATGTGACAATTTTCACGTTTGATTTTTCAACAGAAGTACTATGGCAATGCGATTTATGCGTTGACATATCTGGTTCATAGGGAGAGATAACCATTGGCCCGGTGTGTGTCGTCGGAATATGGACAATGGCATAGGTTCTGTTAACGGGGCGGGGACATGCCGATTTATTCGAAAATGTCTCGACGGCCGTTCAGCCCCCGTAACTTAATAAAAGTCGGTGAATATCGTTATAAAATAATCCTATCTGTCGTATTCCTTGCCGTTGGTTGTCCAGAGATATAGAAATTTAAAATAAGGTAGACGGAAGATAATTTGATCTTCTCTGTTCCTTTGCCATGCTGCCAATGCAATGCCGCGTCCGAGTAGGGATACCTTTCCTGTCTTGCGCAATTGCAGGCCATCGGCCGATTCGATGAAAGCGATATCGGTGCCGTACCGGTAATAGACGATGGTAGCACCTTCTGGAATCGCTTTGAGCGGCTGGATTACCCATATTCCGCAAAGGAACCAGAACATTCCGGTTGCTGCAACAACGAAACATGCTGCATAGATCAGCAGGCGGAGTTTGACATTTGATTTTTTCCCCTTAACGGTTTTAGAGGAACTGTTGGTATCGTTTTTCGGTACAACTGGCGCTTGGGGCGGTGGTTCGATATCTAATTCTTCAGTGGATGAATTATTAATATTAATTAGTGATGGGCTTATGTTTTCTTGCTCCTTCAGATCATGGGTAATAGTAATCTCCTCACCGCATATCGGGCAGTCTGCAGCCATTCCAACCCAC
>QKAL01000251.1 GCA_003246475.1 Lentisphaerota bacterium | reverse complement strand
ACCATCTCTCCTGCGACTTTTGCAAAACGTTTGGCGCGTCCTTTGATGGTGATGAAATTATTGGCGTCGAATTCCACAATGTCGCCGGTATCGTACCAGCCGTTTTCCGGCGGTTGCAGTATTCCCGGCTTATCGTGCCGCATATACCCAAGCATCACGTTATCACCTTTTATTACCAGCTTGCCGCCTTGTTCGATTCCCGGTACTGATTCGAGCTTGTACTCCAAACCAGGAAGCAGGCGTCCCACGGTACCGCGTTTGCAGTACATCGGGGTGTTCAGACTGATGATGGGAGAGGCCTCCGTAGCTCCGTATCCTTCGAAGATGCGTACCCCGAATTTGTTTGCCCAGAGGTCGGCGGTGGTGTCCTTGAGTTTTTCCGCTCCGATCACCGCAAAACGCAGACTGAAGAAGTCATACGGGTGTGCCACTTTGCCATATGCGGCGAGGAAGGTGTCGGTTCCGAAAATGATCGTAGCCATAGTGTCGTAACTCAACTCCGGGATAATCCGGTAGTGCAGGGGGGACGGATAATAGAATGTCCTGATACCGGCGAGTACCGGGAGAATCATTCCCGCGCCCAGTCCGAATGAGTGGAACATCGGCATGCAGTTGAATACCCTGTCCTGGTTGTTGATCGGCAGTACGCTTAAGGCCTGTGCCTTGTTTGCCTGAAGGTTGCGGTGGCTGAGCAGTACCGCCTTGGGCATTCCTTCTGAGCCGGACGTAAACAGCACCGTTGCCGGTTCTTCCGGCTTGGCTTTGGGGGTGATCTTAAACATCCAGCGCATCAATCCCCCGGCCATCGTCGCGAATGAACTGTGTTTTTTGATGTCTTCCAGGCAGATGACCCTGATGCCGTTCTGAATCATTGCCTGTTCCAGCGCCTCCTGTTTGGCCAGTTGAATGAATTTGCGCGACGAAAAGACGGTTTTAACCCCGACCGATTTGCAACTGGCAAGTACGGGGGTGATCCCGGATGAAAAATTTATCATACATGGAATGCGATCATAAGCCTGCATTCCCCAGAATGCGACGATATTCGGCAGCGAGGTCGGCAACATCAGTCCGATGTGCTTTTCGTCCGGACAACATTTTCGCATCAGATTTCCCAGTAAATAACTCTTCATTATGATCTGCCGGTAATTCAGTATCTTTCTGGAAGTATCCTCGGCGACGCGATGCCCGTAACCGTGGATTTTGGCAGCGTTCAACAGCGACTTGAACAGATTTTCATTGATGTTTGTGGTTTGGTAGACCATTTCCACCATGGTGTCGTAGATATGTTCGGAGATTTTGTGCCGCCGCAGCCGCCCCTTCAATTCAGGCGCTATCTCAAAAGGTTTCGGTTCCAGTACGGTAATGGTTACCTTCGGGAACCAGCAGGTCCGCAACTTGTTTTTCATATACGAAAGTTTTGAGTATTGGGCTCCATTGATCCGTACCGGCAATACCATTGCCCCGGATTTTTCCGCTATCATACCCGATCCTTCATAGACCTTCATCAACGCCCCGGTTACGGTAATGCGCCCTTCCGGAAAGATCATGCATTTGCGATCCTTGCGGATTTCCTCGATCAGTGATCTGATTGCCATCGGATTGGTCGGGTCCAGCGGAAACGCGTCAACAATCGACAATACAGGCTTGATCCACCATTTCTTGGCCATGTGGGTGTTGATCGCAAACGTTAGTTTTTCCGGCATGAACGCTGCAATCAGCAGTCCGTCCATCAATGAGGTATGATTGGCGATAATCAATACGCGGTCACCGGCCTTTTCGTAGTTTTCCAGGTTTTTAACCTCGACCCGGAACAGCAGCGACAACAAGCTGCGGAACAAAGAGCGCAGCAATGCGTCCGGCAGCAGCCGGCAGATGTATATTCCCACGATCGCATTGATAATAGCGGCTCCCAGCATGATTTCCGGTATCGTAAAACCCAGTCTGAGTGCGCAGATTGCCGCAATCGCCGCTGCCACCATAAAAATCGCGTTGACGATGTTGTTTGCGGCGACTGTCCGCGCCATCGATTCGGGTTTTGCCCGGTGCTGCATCAGTGCATAGAGCGGAACGATAAAAATTCCGCCGCATATCGCTATCATCAGCATGTCGAACGACAGTCGCCAGCCATAAAATTCACGCAGAAATGACTCAACTGAAACTTGAACTCCATCGGGGGCGATGTTGTGGCTGACCAGGTACAAATCGGCGATGAAGATACTCATGCCCAGTCCCCCCAGCGGGACATACGTCGTCTCAATGATGCCGTTCAACAGCTTTTTACACCATAAGGAACCGATGCCTATGCCGAGCGAAAACAAGGTCAGAAACAGCGTAAATACCCCCTCCTGCGCCTCCAGTACGTTTTTGCAGAACGACGGCAGTTGCAACAGCAGCAGCGACCCGATCAGCCAGAACCACGAGATTCCCAGTACGCTTTGGTAAACAACCTTCTGGCTGCGCAGATCTTTCACAATCTGCCAGGTTTCGCGGAAAAGATTGTAATCAACTTTCAGCCCCGGGGAGGGAGCCGCCGCACATGGTATGTAGTGGCTGGAAGTATACCCCGCCACCGCGATAGCCAGCAGTCCGCCCCATACGTAGATTTCACCCTGTGGAATCATTATCAAAACGCCTCCCAGAATCGTTCCCGTCAGGATCGCCAGATATGTTCCACCCTCGATATAGGCATTGCCGGCAATCAATTCGTCGTCTTCGAGATGCTGCGGCAGCAACGCATATTTGATCGGGCCGAAAAATGTCGATTGTGTACACATCATGAACAAAATGAACAACGCCAGATTGATGCTCTGCAAATATATCGCTGCTCCCGCCAGCAACATCAACACTATTTCCATTGCTTTCAGTATTCGCGTTATCTTTGCCCGGTCATATTTGTCCGCCAGTTGCCCCGCAGTGGCGGAAAACAGGAAAAACGGCAGAATGAACAACCCCCCCGCCACGTTGGTCATGATCGAGGCGTATTCTTCGCTTGCCCCGATCTTATAAGTTATGAGAAACAATAGTGCGTTTTTGAAAAAATTATCATTAAACGCCCCGAAAAACTGTGTCACGAACAACGGCATAAAGCGCCGTGAGCAAAAAAGTCCCCTCATCATATTGTTCTCCTTAGCGGCTCAATGCCGTAATGTTTTCTTCCGACACCGCTTGCTGCAGCCGTGCCATGTAATCGGTGATGTTGGCGATTTCCTGTGGATTGAATATACGCATCAGGTTTTTGACGTAGTTGCGGTATGGCTGCTCAACTTTATCGATGATCTCGCGTCCCGCTTCCGTCAGTTCGATGTGATGGCAACGCCGGTCATTTGGCGCTTCTGTACGCCGCAGCAGTCCGGCCGTTTCCATCCGGTCGATCAAGCCTGTGATGTTTGACTTATCCACCAGCAGTTGTTCGCTGATTTCATTCTGAGTCATTTCTTTTTCCGCGTATTTCAGTACGATCATGATGTTGAATTGTACTTCCGACGATAGATAATTACTGAAAAAACGTTTGGCGCTTTTTCGTAACAGTATTCCCGTCCACCATATCCCCATCAATGCTTCATGTTCCTTGTCTTCAAAATGGACAATCTGGTTATGTTGCTTTTTCTTTTTCATTTTCCCATTCCCGTGAATTGGTTTATATGGTTATAGTTTATATGTAAACCAAATTAAAGTCAACATGAAATTCAAGAAAATAATAACTTTTTTGCGTTATCGTGCATGAATTGTGGCTACATTACATGGTACATTTAATCAAAAACGCGCCGGGGAGATCGATGAAACGGTGCTTTTGTAAGTGTTGAAAATCCTTTGCCGTCATCAATCACGCGGGCAAAAGCAGTTTGCCGAATCCATTTGGAAACGCCGTTTTTTTACCAGAATGACAAAAGTTCAAAAAAAATCTTTCAAAAACTTGCAAATTGTTTCAAAACGATTCATATTATAACAACGGTAAAAAAGCATCCGTGCGTTGATACTGGTTGCTTTTGAAAGAAGTTTGATGAAATTTGCGAAAATTTGCTGAAAAAGCGGAAAAAAATGGTAAAACAAAAGAGAAAACTGTTGTCTCCCGAGCGGGAAAAATTGATTCTGCAGGCGCTGGGTGATGAGGTGAAGACCATTGCGGAATTGACTTCCGGGTTGAATGTTTCCGAGGCTACCGTTCGTCGCGATTTGCAGTCGCTGGAGGAGAAGGGCAAGGTTCGCCGGGTTCATGGCGGCGCCATCCGTATCAAATTTCCCCGTACCGAACCGATGTTTTCCGAAAAAGCCGCATTCCATGCGGATGAAAAAAATCATATCGCCGAAATGGCGCTTTCTTTTATTGATGACAATGACACCATCTGTCTGGACGGCGGCAGTACCGTGCTGGCGCTGGCGAAAAAGCTGGAACGCAAAAACCATCTGAATATCGTTACCAATTCGATGATGGCGGCGGCGCAGCTGATGGAAACCGGGCACAATCTGGTGTTGATCGGCGGCGAGTTCCGCGCGCTGAGCCGGACGCTGGTCGGGCCGTTGACCACCAGTATAATTAATTCGCTGCATATAGATAAGGCGTTTCTGGGGACGATCGGTTTCACTGTTGAAGAAGGCATTTCCACAACCGATCCCAATGAGGCATACACCAAGGAATTGATTATGAAGCGGGCCAGGAAGGTCATCGTACTGGCGGACAGCAGTAAGATTGGGACGGCGTCGTTCGTAACCAGCGGTTCGATTGATGATATCGACGTATTGATTACTGACCCGGGCATTCCGGCGGAAATCGAGAAGGCGTTACGTGATCGTGATATTGAAGTTGTGTACTAGTTTTTAATACGAGTAGTAGTTTTTTACAAAATAACCTATTCAGTTATGTAAAGGAGTTTTTTCGAAAATGGGCAATTATTACAGTGACCTTGTTCCGGATTTCAAAAAATGCACGGTCAAGCTCAAAGACATCCCCGCGTATCAGTACGATGTTTCCCTCGCCGACGAGTACAAGAAGAAGAAAGTCAGCAAGGCTGAAATCGTTGAACTGCTCGAATCGATGCTGGTTATCCGTGAATTTGAAGAAATGATTCTCAAGTGCCGTACCGGTGCTTATGAGATTATCAGTGACTATGACTATCGTGGTCCGACTCACTTGTCCATTGGTCAGGAAGCTACCGCGACCGGTGCCTGCTCTCTGCTCAATATTACCGACTATATCACTTCTACGCACCGTGGGCATGGCGATTCCATCGCCAAAGGTTTTCATGCCATCAAACGCATGACGGAAGCCGAACTCAAGGCGCGTTGCCCGGAATGTTCCAATCTGTCCGGCGAACAGCTGCTGGAAGCTGTTCTCGAAGATCATGTCTACCGTACCATTGCCGAACTGTTCGGTAAGGAAGCCGGTTACGGCAAAGGCCGCGGCGGCGGTATGCATATCGCTGACTTCCGTGTCGGCCATCTTGGTGCTAACGCTATCGTAGGTGGCGGTCTGCCGATCAGTACCGGTGCCGCAATGAGCTGCCGTATTGACGAAGATCTCAAGGGTCGTGTCGTCTGCTGTTTCGCCGGTGACGGTGCTTATTCCAACGGTGTTGTTCTCGAATCTTTGAACTGGGCTGCCCAGGATCAGTTTACCGGTGATATTGCCCGGACCAAATACGGCTTACCGGTAATCTTCTGTATTGTCAATAACCATTTCGGTATGACTGGCCGTGCCGATGGCGAAGTCAACGGTGTTGATTTCATGGCTCGCCGCGCTGCCGGTTTCGATACGGAAAACATGCATGCCGAAGTTGTCAACGGTATGGATGTTATGGCAGTACGCGAAGCTATCACCCGCGCCAAGAAGATCTGTCTTGAAGGCAAAGGACCGGTTCTCCTCGAACTCGATACCTATCGTTACTACGGCCATTCCCTGTCTGACCCGCGTAACGAATACCGTACCCGTGAAGAAGAAGCCCGCTGGAAGGAAATTGACCCGGTCGATACCTTCAAGAAGCGTGTTCAGGATGCCGGTATCCTCAGCGCCAAGGAAGTCAAGGAAATCGAAGACCGTGTAATCGCACGTAATGCCCGCGCTGCCCGTCGTGCCGCTGATGCCGCTGATCCGGATCCCGCCGACGTTATCAAATACATGTACACCGACACCGTCTGCGATGTGGTGCCGGAAAAATATCAGAAGGTCGAAGTTTACAAGGACCTGCCGAAAGTCAAGCGCGATGCCGACGGCCGCATCAACTACCGTGACGCCATCAAGGAAGGTATCATGGAAGAAATGCTGCGCGACCGCCGCGTTGTTATCTACGGTGAAGACGTGGCCGATTACGGCAACGCTTTCAAGCTGACCAAGGGTCTGCTCGAGTCCTTCGGCCGTGACCGCGTTTTCAACAGCCCGATTTCCGAAGCCTGTATCTGCGGTACTGCCGTCGGTATGGCAATGACCGGTTACCGTCCGGTAGTCGAACTCATGTATATGGACTTTGCGCTGATGGCTTCCGACCAGATTTCGAATCAGGCTGCCAAGTGGCATTACATGACCGGCGCTTCCACCACCATTCCGATGGTCGTACGTTGCAGCGTCGGCGGCGGTAAAGGTTACGGTGGCCAGCACTCTCAGTCGCTTGAATCGATGTTTGCCCACATCCCGGGCACCTATGTGGTCTACCCATCCAACGCTTATGACGCCAAGGGCCTGATTAAGACCGCGATACGCGATAACAATCCCGTAGTCTTCGTTGAAGGTCAGCTGCTCTACAATGAGAAGGATGTGGTTCCGGAAGAGGAATATCTGATTCCGTTCGGTCAGGCCAATGTAATCCGTGAAGGTTCCGACGTTACTTTTGTCGTCTGGGGCCCGGCGGTCAAGGATGCCTTGAAAGCCGCCGATATTCTCGCCGCCGAAGGCGTCAGTGTCGAAGTGATCGACCCGCGTACGCTGGTTCCGTTCGACTGGGAAACGGTTTTCGCTTCGGTCCGCAAGACCGGCCGTTGCGTTGCCATCAGCCAGTGCGTGGACATCGGCAGCTTCACCGGTGAAATTGTGGCTCAGATCATGGCCAACTGTTTCGATCACCTCGACGCCCCGGTTCTCAAGATCGGTGCCCGGAACGGTATCGCTCCTCAGGCTGTTACGCTGGAAGCCGCCTTCCTGCCGAAGTCCGAAGACATGGTTGCCGCGGCGAAGAAACTGTTGTAAGATTGTTTCGCGATTGGGACGGCCTCCTGATGGGGGCCATCCGTTGAGCAACCCGCGCGAAATGCTATAAACCAGAGGATTTCAATATGGCAACGAAGATTCCAATTCCCAAATTAGGTCAGTCCGAAGAGACTGTAACCATTGACAGCTGGCGTGTCAAGGAAGGTGACAAGATCAAGAAGGGCGATGTTCTTTTTGAAGTAGAAACCGACAAAGCCGTTCTTGAAGTAGAGTCACAGTTTGAAGGTACTCTGCTCAAGATCATCGTTCCCGCCGGTAAGGAAGTGCCGGTCATGACTACCGCGGCAATCATCGGCGAACCCGGTGAAGAGCTGCCGGCTATTGAGGCCGCTCCGGCGGCATCTGCTCCGGCTGCCGCTCCGGCAAAAAAGGCTGCCCCGGCCGTTTCGGCTCCGGCTGCCGCTCCAGTGCAAACATCTGGAGGAAGTGCACAGAAGAAAGCAGATAGTACAGAGCGTTTCGAACCCGCAAAGACGATTTCTTCTTCTGTTGCAGCTCCTCCGGCTGTCTTTAAACCTAAACCCAGTCCCCGTGCCAGAAAGTTTGCCGAAAACTATCTGATCGACCTCAGCCGCGTACCCGGTACCGGTGGTGATGTCGGGCGGGTGACGGAAAACGACGTTAAGAACTATCTCGAGACTTCCGGTTATAACGACAAGAAGATCACTCCGACTGCGTTCAACCTGGCAAAGACCGAAAAGCTCAGTTTGCTTGACCTCGACGGTACCGGCGAAGGCGGCCGTATCACCATTGCCGACGTCAAGGACGCTGTTTCCGAGAAGCCGCAGGAAATGACGACCATGCGCAAGGTTATCGCTCAGCGCCTGGGCATGTCCAAGCAGACCATTCCGCACTTCTATGTTACCGTCAGTATCGATATGACCGATATTCTGGCTTTCCGCAAGAAGCTTAAGGATGATGGTTTGAACTTCAGTGTCAACGTCTTCATTGTCAAAGCTGTAGCTGCGACATTGAAGGAGTTTCCGCTGGTCAATGCGGAAACCGACGGCAAGGTGATCCGCCGCAAATCCAAGGTCAATATCGGCGTTGCCGTAAGTATTGATAACGGATTGGTGGTGCCGGTGGTTCGGAATGCCGACCGCAAGGCGATGGATGAGATCCATGCCGAAGTTGCCGAACTGGCAGAAAAGGCTCGCAAAGGCAAGCTTTCTCCTGATGAAATGAAAGGCGGAACTTTCACCATTTCCAATATGGGTATGATGAATGTCGAGTCGTTTGGTGCGATCATCAATCCGGGCGAAGCTGCGATTCTGGCTGTTGCTTCTACGGCTGCCACTCCGGTGGTGCGTGAAGGTCAAATCGTTGTTCGCGACATGATGAAAGTTACTTTGAGCGCTGACCATCGGGTGGTCGATGGTTCCATGGCGGCCGAGTTTGTTAACGCAATCAAAGCCAAGCTGGAAAATATGGAGTTCTGGGCGAAAGAAGTTTAAGCCCGAAGTCCAGCAATATACGCTTCAAAGCGGCAGTCGCAAGGCT
>QKAL01000002.1 GCA_003246475.1 Lentisphaerota bacterium | reverse complement strand
CTGGCACCCCAGCCCCGGAGTCAATGCCATCTCCGGCAGACAAGTAGTATAATTCTTATCCCGCCCCAGACGTAGACGTCCGTCAATCAGCACCTCGGCCTCTCCCGGCAAATAATCGTTATATTCACAACATTCATAAGGCTTTCCACAGCAGAAAGAACCGTCATTGAACGTTATTACTGCCTCAGGATTGCCGGCGCGCAAAGTTGCCAGCCACAACGACCAATTGTAACTCTCTGCTGGAAACGCGTCAAAGTTAAAATAACCATCGAACCACCAGCCATCCAGCAACTTGCCCAGCCGCAACGACCCAGCCGCAACGACCACTCCTTGATGACATCGGTATAACGCTGCTGAAATTCTTTCTGCAAGGATCCCGGCGTCGTATCCCAGACCAAAGGCTCGTGCAATGTTTTGTTGCCATAAACCTCACAAGGTAGATAAGCGATGAACCTTTTACCGCGGGCTTTTACCGCCGTCGCAATCTCCATGAGCAGATCACGTTTGGTACAATGCCCCGGACCGGCCAGCCGATCCAGTGTCGCATTCGGACTGCAATAAAAACCGGTGTTCTGCCCAATGGTAAAAATCAGCCATTCCGCCCCGGTCGCATCAAAATTCCCCATAAAAACATCCAGATCAAAGGCGTCTACCACGGCTTCGGGGTTCCGATAACGGATCCCGTCAATGCTCCACAGATTCGGGATGAGATAATGAACCATCAATCCATATTTGCCGCTCATCCACTCGGCACGATTTATTCTCATTTAAACCTCCAGAACTCGTTACTTGTTTTCATCTAATTTCGATTATAACCGGATGACACATAATAATCAATCCCTGAAATCTGTTTATCAATACATTTTGTGATTCATATAGGATACATATCGAGAAATTAAAGCTTTAATTATGAATATAGCACTTGATTTAAGCTTTTTCAGCGTATATTATAGGTGTCATAAGAGATTAACTAAACAAATTGAGAATGCATATGGCCCCACAGCTTGATCCCACATCACCCATTCCGCTTTATCTGCAGTTGCGCGACTTGCTCCGCCACCAGATATTGTCCGGCGACAATGCCGATTTTTTGCCGAAAGAAGAAGAGTTATGCCGGATTTACGGTATAAGCCGCCGTACCGTCTCCCGCGCCATGACACTGCTGGCGGAAAGCGGTCTGGTACGCCGCATCAAAAGCAAAGGGACCCTGATCCGGCGCGGCGCTGAAAACGTTTCCAAGGGTCATGTCGGACTGGTTTTTCCTGTTACTACCGCATGGAAAAACACCTTGTACAATATGCAGCAGGCGGCAGCTCAACTGGGGCGGTCATTGGTGATATTCCCTTATGACTGGATAAATCCCGAGGAAGAATTGAAAGCAATCCTGATCGCAAAAAACAGTTGTGACGGTATTATCGTCTACCCCAATTGCAGAGAAGCCGACCAGCAGTACATCAACGACATCTATAAGACCGGTTACCCGCTGGTGATGTTTGACATCTATTATGACGAATGCGACTGCTCACATGTCGGCATGGATCACTTTCTCAGCGCAAGGCGGTTGACTGAAGCATTGATCAGAAAATCGGATGACCGCATCGGTCTTATCCAAATCCTCAACGAACAATATCATCGTAGCGATCGCGAGCGGTATGCCGGCTTCCACTACGCGCTGGAACAGCACCATATAGATATTCACAAATCCATGGAATTAAAACTCTTTTCATTCGACTGGGATAAGAATGTCAAGGCGATTACCGCCTTCCTCGAGAAAAACCAGTTGGACGGGGTCTTTGTTACTGACCAGAACTGTTACCCGTGGCAGGAGATTTGCAAACTGGATATTCCGCCGTTGCGCATTTCCACTATAGGGCAGCATCAAAATTATTTCCAGGTAGAAAATATCAATTACGCGGAACAGCCGGAAGATGAGATAGGACGTATCGCCGTTCAACTGCTGCACGAAAAGATCATTGACCCTTCAACCCCATCAAAACGAATCATGGTTTCCCCGCGTTATCACTGGAATGCCTAGCCTCATTTCCGCAGGTAATATAAGGACTTCTCTACCGAGCGACCTCAGTCAGGGAAGTTTTCTTATAACCGTTGCCGAGCCGCTTTGAACGGTACGACCGTAAATGGGATCACACTGCTCGTTGTCCGGACCATGTAACATTTTCGTTACCACGTTCCATGGGAAATCGTAATGCTATATCAGCATGTCTTTTCCGGAAGTACATCGATACTCTCAAGTGTTTGCATTGTGGACTGAATATGATGATGCCGTTTGCGCGATACCACAATAATGGGCAGAAGTACCAGCAGAAAGGCTATACCCTGAACCAGGAAAAGTATGCGGTAACTTCCGGAAAAATCCGCCAGCATACCATACGCCAAACCGCCGAGAGCCACCCCGATTGACGACATCATGGAATTGGCCGAGCTGAACTGGCCGAATCGTTCTTTGGGAAAAAGCAACACATAACTGGGAATCATCGCAGCCTGAAAACCGAATATGCCGGTAAGATAAATAAAATTGTAGATCAACACCGACCATTCGCCTTGAAGGTAGAAAAATCCCGCC
>QKAL01000063.1 GCA_003246475.1 Lentisphaerota bacterium | reverse complement strand
TGGCGGTTTCCGTCATCCGTTCATGCGTTTCCTCGGAACCGCCGACAAGAAAAAAATTATCTCCCCTGGTAATACGCTTGTGCTCGTCCGGGTTATCCAGACCAACACCCAACATTACCGCTTTCGTATTATTTTTTCCTCGTGAAGATACCATTGCCGATCACCTTGATGATTCCGTGAATAATATTATAAACGCTGACAGGCACGTTGACAATCCGTAATGCCGGAAAAAGGCAGGACAAAACGCCAACCGGCATCAATGTCGGAAGACACGCCTGACACATAATGGCATTAAATGATAAGGATTAAAGGATGCCGCACTTTTCCAGAGTAGTCTGTAGTCTGGCGCGATTGGATTCGCTCATCTGGCACAACGGCAAACGGTATTCCTCCTCGAGCATCCCCTTCATCGCCATCGCCGCCTTGATCGGAATCGGATTCGTCTCAAGAAAGAGGTCGCGATATACCGGGTAGTATTTGCGATGCAGCTGCATCGCCCGTTCAAGATTTCCGCTCGCGAAGGATTTGACCATTTCGCAGACCTGGACCGGAATCAGATTGGAGGCTACGCTGATGATGCCAACTGCACCGACAGACATCATGGGAACGGTAAGGCTGTCATCGCCGCTGAGAACCGTAATGTCGCAGGAGTCAAGAATCTGGGACACCCGTTCAACACTGCCGCCAGCCTCTTTAACCGCGACGATATTGGCATTGCGGCTCAGACGGGCAATCGTATCAACATTGATCGGCACACCGGAACGGCCCGGAACGTTATAGAGTACAACCGGTACGCCGGTAGCGTCGGCAACCGCCGAAAAATGGCGATACAGACCTTCCTGGGTCGGTTTGTTGTAATACGGTGTCACCTGCAATGTGGCATCGGCACCGGCCTTTTTGGCTTCCAGCGTCAACTCGATGGCCTCCGCCGTCGAATTTGCTCCGGTTCCGGCAATAATCTTGCAACGGCCGGCAGCTTTACGGATAACCACTTCGATAACTTTCAAATGCTCTTGAACCGAAAGCGTGGGCGACTCGCCAGTCGTACCGACCGGCACCAGGCCATCGACTCCGCCGTCAATCTGCATTTCCACCAAAGACTCAAGCACGTCATAATCCACAGCTCCGTTACGAAACGGAGTAACCATCGCAGTGTAAACACCATGAAATTCCATTTTAGAGCAATCCTTCAGCAAAAAATTGTTTTTTTACAATCGCTGTTACTATATTATGCCTGAGCCGCAAGTCAATACTTCCTGTTTTGTTTTGTTGTAAAAATCCCGCAAAGAATATCGGCATATTCCACTTTTTCCGGTGACTTTACGTCATGGCAATGTATAATATATTTAATCAGGGGGGAATGTATGACCAAGTTAAAAACCATAAAATTGATCTATTGGATATCCGGGCTTTGTACAATACTGCTATGCTGGGCCAACGAATTTCTCCAGATCGACGGTTTTTCTATTTCTATTACAGACGAAGATTTCAATATGTCGGAAGCAATAATTGAAAGTGCCTTCATTATGATAATCGTCGTCTCCGGATCGCTCGCAATCTCCAGAATTGAACGCAGTATGAAATATCTGGAGGGCTTTGCCCAAGTCTGCTGTAATTGCAAAAGAGTTAAAATCAACGACCATTGGGAAGATTTCAGCAGATGGGTCTCAACCCATTCTGAGATCAAAGTTTCACATGGACTTTGCCAGGATTGCCTGGAGAAAGTTTATCCCAACGAAGCGTCCAGGGTCGTTGAACTGACTAAAAAAATGAAGCTTTGATACCGTTTATCAGCATTTCCACGGCGATAGCGGTCAGTAACAACCCCATCAACGACTCCGAGGCATCAACCGCCTTGTGCCCAAGAAGTCTGGCTATCGATTTGGCAAACATCAAAATTAAAGTTGCCAGCATCCACGCAATAATCAACGAAGCCGTACACTTAAAGAAACTAGCCCCAGCTTTGCCGCTGACCAGGATTACGGTCGTTATCGCCGACGGCCCGGCGAACATAGGAATCGCCAGCGGCACAATAAACGGTTCCGCTTGATGTTTCTGACTGACCATCGTAGTCCCGAAAACCATCTGCAGCGCGATCATGAATAATATCACCCCCCCGGCAATTCCCAGCGACCCGCGACTGATCTGCAGCCAGAACAATATCTGCCCTCCGGCAATCAGAAAGACCAGTAAAACCGCCAGCGCGATCAGCGCTTCACGCAAAACCAACCACTTGCACTTTTCCTGTTTGACATCCTTCAATTCTTCGATAAAAAATGGGATATTGCCAAATGGATCAATTACCAGAAACAACAAAATCGCCGTCGAAATGATAAATTCCATTTTTCTCCCCCTGATTTTTTCCTGTCACACTATTTGACGGGCGCTTCCGCATCGTTACCGACATTGAAAAGACCATCACCCAGATAATCGGCATCCAGCTTGATCCGATGGTGACTCTCCAGAGACTTTTTATCGCGCTTGTCTTGTTTTACGCTGGGCGCGACCAACAGACAAAATGCCGCATTGCTGTCAAATGCCGCAGCGCGGGTGATTCCCATATGAGCCGCGGGCAGCAAAAATGTCCCTTGCCAAGTGATCGGAGAACGCAGAAACGGTGTCCAGTAACCATCCTCCCGCAAATCAAAACGAGCGCTGGAGGTAAGTATCTTGCCATCTCCTGGCGCATATTGCACCACCCGGATCTCACCCGTTTCCCGGTTGACCATCGCGGTACGGCTGGTATCAATCGCATCACCGGCAAAAAGAAACAGCGACACGTTTTCCGGCGGTCTGGACTTGACCTGCATGGCGGCGGCAAACTGCTTCGCCCGCCGGAGACATTTTCCAAGATGGTCCAAGGCAATAGCCCGACGCTCCTGCGGGTCTTTTACTTCGGGCAACAGGATCTGGAGAATCTTATCTTGGCGAGGATCGGCCAACCCCCAACGCATTTTGATCCAGACCTGCGGATCGTACAGATCCACTTCGGCTCCATTGGGGTCGTCTTCATAAAGCACGGAGCGGAACCCGTATACCGGCATCATCTGGTAATAGGTGGCAAAAGTTCCAAGCACGGCAGGAGGGTATGTCGGCGCTCCCGGGGCTACCTGCAAGCCATTGATGAGCTCCATACAGGTATCGAGGTACCCGGCATTGGGCGTTCCGACAATCAGAAGTTTGTCGATATAATTGCCGCCTTTCCAGGTAAGCTCCGGCATCGAACCGTCAGCGGGAAGATCAGCGTCGCCATATCGCAGGTAATAACGCGACAGCAGTCCACCCATCGAATGGGCTACAATATCAAACTGGATATCGTAATTCCTGACGCCATAAAGTTTTTCATACTCCTGCTGCAAATAAGCGCGTTTTTCCTGAATATAGGCATGCAGCCGGGCGGCGTTATAGGGCAGATCACGCCGCCAGTCATAATAAAAAGGGAAAAGGGAGTAGAAATGTTTCCCCTCCGGCAGCGGCTTACCGAACTGTACATACCCGGCACGGCGCAGCATGGAAAGCAGATCCTCATAGGCACTGACCTGAAACGGAATCCCAAAAAACTGAACCCGTACCATTTCCAGAAAATCATAAGGCCGCACCTGGTCATCAAGCCGCGTCAAGCTGCGTCCAGGCATCATCTTGCAGGCTAGATCGCGCAACTGGCAATCACTCGGGCCGAAAATGATCTCTCTCGAAGTAATATCCCCCCATACCGTCTCCCCGGTTTGAGTATTGCGCAGTTTAGCGCCCAAAAATCCGTGAACGACGATTACCGGATTGCGCGATGGTCCTTCATATTCACTGCAACGCTGAATAATATCACCGCGCATATAGCTGTCCACCACCGCACCGGATTGATACGATCCGACCGGAGAAGAACATCCGGCGGAAAACAATAGTACGATCAAACATCCAATCCCGGCAAAAAACCGCTTTTCAACCATGATTGTTCCAGTGTTTCTGATTAAGACACCCCCACACCAGCCATCCGCGAATAATCAACGCAGTAACGTCAGGAACGTAGTTTATTCTAGTTTCAAGCTCATGCGGTTCACTGTTTCTGACCATGGGAGTACTTTGCAACTCCTTACCGGCGAAGGCCAGGTAATCGTAAAGCTCCTTGACCGGGGTATTTCCAATCTTGCCGATAACCGTACCGCTCTTTTCGCCGCGCCGCGCCCAGACATACGCATCACGGTACAATTTACGGTCTATTGCCTGAGTACACTCGTAAAAACATGAAACAGTAATGAGCTTTCGAGCTTTGAGTTCCCAAGGTCCGGCCGCAGGAGATTTCTCGACTTTCGCCTTTTCCAATATCCGCATCGAACCGGCATAGACCGCTCCGGTGTTCCTGGGCACACGGTTATAGGCCTTGACAATGTCGTTATCCAGTTCCTGATAAGAATCCGCTGCCATCGACACGGTAGAACAAGTTAATGCCAGCCCCAGCAAACAACACAATTTGATCCGGTGTTTCATTTTTCCAAATTCTCCTGCTTCCCGCCCAGGTCAACGCCGGAATTATTGTCGGACTTATTGATCGCGGTATTATCAACGCGTTGATTGCGGTTCATAACCGTTGTCGCCTTGATGGTCGAACCGGCAGCATTGATACCTGAGTTGACGTTGGAACCGTTGATCGCCGTATTGTTTACCTTGACGTTGCGATTATCCAGAACTGAATTGCGGATCGACGCATCCTTGACAACCACCCCTGAATTAATGGTTGAACCGTTGATCGCCAGATTATTGACCTGCTCGTTGAAGTTGGTTATGTTCGCTTCCGTCAGTTCGGCTTTTTCCGCATCAATGCCTGAGATGATCGTGGACTCGTTCAGCGCCTGGTTGTCAATCTGAATATTGGCGTTTTTCATCAGGCTGCCACTGGTCATAACCACGCCATCGGCATCGATTCCGGAAACCACAGTGGAACGATTGACGGCGACATTGCCGACATTACGGTTTTCATTGTCGACGGCAGAATCACTAATTGTTCCACCCCGCGCAACAACACCGGAATTGACTCGCGAATTGTCTGCCGCATGGTTCTTCACATTCTCATTATCATTGGTCAGAACCGAACTGCGGATCACGGTCGGCGTCGCCCCTCCCTCGGCCAATAACCGGCTGGCGCATACACCACACGCCCACCCCACCGCCACCAGGAGAAATATATTTCTTCTCTTCATACGGCAAGCTCCTTTTTTCCCGAAAACACAAATGCGCTTCGGTTTAAAAAAACTTTAATATGCGATTTCCTTCTCCAATCTCCGGCAAAACTGATCGAGTTCCTGGCCGGAAACGGTCTGCTGCCGAAATTCTATCGGCGAACCATCAGCCGTCGCGAAACGAAAGAAAAAATTCCAGCGATCATTGATATTAACCACTTTTACCACCAGCAGGTTATATCCCTTGGAAAGCTTCACCGACGAAACCTTGTCCTGATCAAGCTGCCCATCACGGTCGGTCATGTTATATGTATGAACCAGCCGACCGTTAATCCACACTTTGATATAGTCATCACTGCCGGTCAACAACAGCAGATTCGACATATCTTCCGGCACATAAAGCAAAGTCAACGCGTATGCCGCACTGTTCGGCTCCGGAGTGCCGAAAACCCGGCTCAAATCAACCTCACCAAGCGTCTTACCTGCCAGTCCGCCGGAAAAAATCCAGCGATGCGTATCACGCGGCGGCACCCTCTCACAGGAAATAAACTCTTTATGAATCGCCTGAGAAGATAACGAATTATCCAACTGCCTGAATTTAAAAGGACCGATCAAATACCATGAGAGAATAAAAGAGTTGCTGGTCAGAAATCCCCCTTTTCCATTAGCCCCGACAATAGCATTACAGAACATCTGCTGCGTTGGGACATCAAATGCCTTTCCATTCAATTTCTTGTCGAAGTCAGAAGAGACATTCTCAGGCGCTACTGCAATCTTTTTTTCGGCAGCCGGCTCTGATTCAGGAACAGTCGGTGCGGATTGATGCACCTGTGGGGCAACACTCTCGATAACAACCGGCGGTTCAGAGGCGGGGGGCTGAGGTACAGGAACGACGGGAGGATTTGAACGACACCCAGACAAGAGCATCATGCCTGCTACTATAGACATGCCCCCAAGGAATATTCGCTCTGATAAAACCGCTTTGAACATGAAAACGCCATCCGGAATTGTTTCTTCCACTAAACCATGTTAAATACTAACACGATTCCTCGATAATTCCACTTTCCCGAAAAAAAATTAAGCATTTTTTCACCCTCAGCGGAATAACTCAGAATGCAATAGATCAATCACTCGCAGAGCCGTGACGGGGCTAAGAAAAATAAAATGCCTTTCCCAACCACCCGGCGGAAAAGGCATAACACTTACATTAGTTCCATTTCAACAGCACCGCAGCCCAGGTAAGCCCGCCGCCAAATGCCGTCAGCAGAACATAATCACCCTTAGAAACCTTGTTACCGCGCACCATTTCATCAAGGCAGAGGCCAATTGAAGCAGCAGAGGTGTTACCATAACGGTCAAGATTCATAAATACACGTTCTTCAGGAACTTCCAAGCGCGAAGCTACAGCTTTCAATATCCGGTAATTGGCCTGATGCGGCACCAGCCAGGCAACCTGGTCAGGCGTTACACCGGCTTCCTCAAGAACATTCTTGCACGCGCCAACCATCGCGCCTACGGCTGCCTTGAAAACTTCCTGACCTTCCATATACATGTAATGCAACTTCTGGTCGATTGTCTCATGTGTTGTCGGACAAGCCGAGCCACCGGCACGAATTTGCAGGATATCACCATATTTACCGTCGGCCTTGACCTCGGAAGATACCACCAACTCGCTTTCGTCATCAGTAGACTGCAATATCACCGCCGCGGCACCATCGCCAAAAAGGACACAGGTGTTACGATCTTCCCAGTCAACCAGATTGGAAAGTTTTTCCGCGCCTACCACCAAAATATTACGATATTTATTCTTTTTGTGGCCGCGCATAAGACCTATTGCCAGCTCCATGCCGTAAAGCAAACCGGAACATGCAGCCTCGATGTCAATACAACCGGAATTTACCGCCCCGAGCTTGTGCTGCAATATACACGCCGTACTAGGGAATACTTTGTCGTTGGTAATCGAGGCGACAAAGATAAAATCGATATCAGCAGCGGACATACCAGCCATTTCAATGGCGCGGGAAGCCGCCTGAAAAGCCAGATCCGAACAAGCTTGCTCGGACGCAGCAATATGACGCTCCTGAATCCCGGTTCTGGTACGAATCCACTCATCAGAAGTTTCAACCATCTTTTCCAGATCGAAATTCGTCAATATCTTTTCCGGAGCATATGACCCGGTTCCAGCAATTCTGATACCCATTATTCACCCCTGAAGTAAGTAATAAAAAAAACCGGGCAACCTATACAGAGGCCGGATTTTTCTTTTCAAGATTTAGCCCGCACTCTTCGATACGTCTGACGATCATATCATTCATGCGGTATTTTACCGATTCTCCGGCAACCCTTACAGCATTATAAACGGCTTTCGCTGAAGAAGAACCATGCCCGATAATACAAACGCCGTTAACACCCAGCAGCGGAGCCCCGCCATACGAATCGGAATCACCGATCGCTTTCAAATCTCGAAAGGCATTCTTTGCCAGGATCGCGCCGGTCTTACGGATCGGATCCTTGGTGAAGGCGTCTTTAAGCCAGTACATAACCGATTTGGCCAGACCTTCACAACCTTTCAACAACACATTGCCAATAAAACCGTCGCAGACAACCACGTCAGCGGCACCTTCAAAAATCGTATTGCCTTCGACGTTGCCGACAAAATTAATCGGCATACTCGACAAGAGCTTGAATGCCTCTTTGGTCACATCATTACCCTTGACGTCTTCACCGCCGACACTCAACAGACCGACGCGAGCATTCTCCACTCCGAAAGCCATGCGATAATAGCATTCGCCCATTACCGCAAATTGCGCCAGATTGAACGGCTTGCAGTCCGTGTTCGCTCCGGCGTCAACAAGCACAAAGTGACCATGCATGGCCGGCATGATGGTCGCGATCGCCGGCCGTTCCACCCCGGGCAAAGTCCGGGCCAAAACAGTTGTCGATGCCACCGCCGCACCGGTATGACCGGCACTGACCACCGCATCGACTTCGCCATTACGCAGCATCTTAGCACAAACTGTCATCGACGAATCGCGTTTGCCACGTAATACCACCGTCGAAAGGTCACTCATTTCAATGACTTCCGACGCATGAACCTTTTTCAGCTTAGGATGTGAACTTATCTGCAATTTATCCAGATAATGAGCAATCTTTTCCTGATGACCGACAAGCACCAGCTGATCGATCCAGGCCAGCCCATCCAAAGCCTGAGCCACCCCCTCAAGGATGTTTGCGGGGGCAAAATCACCCCCCATGGCATCAACAGCTATTCTCATATTACTCTACGGTAATAACCTGTTTGCCCTTGTAGTTACCGCAGGCGGCACAAACACGGTGCGGAATGGTTGCAGCGCCACAAGTAGTGCAGCGATAAACCTGAGGAGCTTCATAACGGTTGGCAGCCTTACGCATGCGAACCTTCATCTTTGACAATTTTCTTTTTGGAACAGCCATTTCTGTTATCTCCCAAATTAATTTTTATTAAGTCATAATAATTTATGCGACATACTTCACAAAATCGTTACGGACTCACCCTTGCTTGATGCATCTTCTCAATACAAAACAAGACATGAACCAATAATGTAGCATTTAAAATCTATTTTTCAAACTTCAAATCATCCAAATCTTTCCAAAGACTGTCATTGCGACGTTTTTCCTGACACCCACAGTCTTTCTCGTTCAGATTGACGCCACAATCCGGGCAGAGTCCCTTGCATTCATCATCGCAAAGCGGGTTATAAGGAATAGCCAAAACAATGTCTTCGCGGATATCATCGGTAACATCCAGCATGTCCTTGGATGGAGTTTCATAGAAATGGCAAATTTCGGCGTTGACAATCGGCCGTTCAAATTCGATCAGGCAACGACCACACTGCGCCACGATACTGGTTTCAACGCGTCCTTCAACCAGGACACCGCCATCCACCAGCTGGGCGCGGAGCGCATACTTTACCTCCGCCGGGAAACGCATAATATCCGTGTCCGGCATTTCTAAAAACGTAACAGGCTCAACCCCTTCAAAGTTGGCAGCGTTATGAGTGAGAACATGTAACGGAATCTTAATCATTTCCATATCTCCGTTTACTTGGTTAAATTAAGTTTACTGCGCAGTCGCGCTGCCACCGTAGCCGGAACAAATTTTCCGAAATCACCACCGCAAAGAGCGATTTCCTTGATCAGGCGCGAACTGATAAACGAATTTTCCTGACTTGGCATCATAAACAAAGTCTCGCAATCTTCCCGCAGTTTGCGGTTCATCAACGCCATCTGCAACTCAAACTCAAAATCAGAAAAGGCACGCAAACCACGCAAAATAGCAGAGACTTCCAGCCGGTCAACGGCATCCACCACCAGTCCATCGAACGCCACCGGAAACACCTTGCCGCCCAGATCTACGCAAGCTTCTCTGACCATCTCAATCCGTTCCTCGGTAGTAAACATCGGTTGTTTGGCATGATTAACCGCTACCGCCACATAGACCTCATCAAAAATCAGACAGGCACGACGGATCAGGTCAAGATGACCATTGGTCAGCGGGTCGAAACTCCCCGGATACAACACTGTACGTTTGTTATTGCTCACATTCATATTTCCATTTTTGATTCAGCATACCACGAAATCCACGCCAAGGAACAACATCAGACCGGCATTTCGTATGTCATATAAAATTAATCTTTTTAACAAAAAAAGCAAACCACGTCACCGCCATTATCGCTTTTTTCGATGCATCGATGAACCGTCACCCATTAATACCCCCCCTATATCCGCTGCCGGATAAAGGTATAAAATAAAAAAGGAGAGCGTGCAAAAAGCCGCTCTCGTTCAGTAAAAAAATTGATTATAAGATCAATACATCTGACGGGTCATTCGCTGCTGTTTGATCTTGGGCTCCTCGAGATAGAGCGCATACCAATCATCACCCAGACCAGCATTGGAGAACTTTTTAGGCGTACCGTTGACCAGCGCTTCCCAGTTGGCGACAATCACCGGATTGGAGGTCTTGTTCTTCCCTTCGATCAGCACCTGAGTGGCTTCGTCAATCTTGTCAGCCTTCATCAGTATCCACGTATAAGTGGCATAAACCAGCGCCGCATTGTCGCCCTTGAATTTTTTAACCTTCTTGCGGAAGAACTTATCAATGCCCGGTTCTTCATTTTTATACATACGGGCCAGTTTCATGGCGACAGCGCGGGAATCAAAGAACATCACCCCTGGCATCAACTCATCTACCTTTTTGAAATCTTTGAGCTGATAGAGATAAATCATCTTCATCGTATTCATCTGTTTTTTCAGCAACACATTCCAGATACAGAACGGAGCCATCTTGTCGATCTCGCTCAAAACCTGACGCAAATAGCCTTCCTGGTCTTTTTCGAGCATCTTCTGCATCGCTTTGGGATTACCCTGGGGTTTCTGCTGAAATATCCGGACTTTCTTCCCCAGCTGCTTCTGCGCCTCCAACAGAACTCCTTGAATACCGGCATTAATGGCATTAATCTTCCTGCGGATCCAGAGGCCTATCAGCAGCTGCACCAGAATTATGGTCACCGCGCCAAACGCGATACCCCAGTATGGTCCCCAGAAATTCGCAGATATTGCACCCACGGCAACCCCGCTAACCAACGCGATAATAATCGTTAACATAAAATCTCCAAATTACTGTAATTGTCTTTAACGTGTTTCCTGACCCAGAACCTGATCAATCAGTTTCCGGCTCTGCTCAATCGTGCTGTTAACCTGCTCGACAGAGAAATCTCCACTATCCAAATGCAGTTCGCTCAGCATCCCTTTGATCTTGAGCAACGCTGATTTTGCATTACCAAGATCACCCTCCCCTCCGCCGGCTTTCCCTCTGGCGCGCCGCGCCGCCAGTGCCAGCCCGATATGCCCGCCGCACAACTCCAGCAATACCGAAGCCAGCGGTGACAAATGTTTCTCCATATATGAAGAGATAATCATAAATCCGGTGATCCTCTCCCCATCCTGAACCGGCGAGTAACCGATTCGGAAAATTTTTTCCTTATCCACCCACGAGGAAAACGGCGACGAAGAACGTTGCGCCAGCGCCAGGAGCGCGTCCCAATTCACCTCTTCACCGTTATTTTTTATACATGGCCGCCAGAACTCCTCCATTTCAATCTCAGGAGGGTGGTGATAACCCCGGCTGACCATGGGCATGAACTGCCCGAAATTATCCGGATCAACCATAAGCAGACTTACTGCGTCAAAATTCAGCGACTTCACCAACACAAAAAGATAATCGACCACATCGGTCGCCCGCCAGTCGCCGGCAGAAATCTGACTGCAGACGTTCTGGTAATAGTTCAGCTGCAATTTCAAGTCCGCCAGACTCTGATCCAGATATTCCTGAAGATTTATGGATTTGGCTTTGAGAACACTTTCCGGCGGGGAGTCCGACGGCGTGCCGCTCTCCTGGTCTGACTGCGGTTCATTATCCTGCTCCAGCAGTTTATGGCCCTTCGGAATCTTGATCTTAACCTGACCGGTAGACTCAAAGTTTTCGTCCATAATACTCCATACTCCCCGGAAGTTTCTGTTTTATTATCGCTTTTTCCGCTTCTTTTTCGGCGGAGTATAATTACTGCCGCGCGACATACTCTGCCGCAAAGCACTCAAGTTTGCGCCCATACCGCCCATACCGCCCATACCACCCATACCGCCTGCGGGCATCGGTGGCATTCCGCCGCCCATGCCGGAAAACATCCGTCCGAACAGCCCGGTCTTTTTCATCATCTTGCGCATCTGCGTAAACTGTTTAATCAACTGAGAAACCTGTTCCAGCGACGTACCACTGCCTTTGGCAATACGTTTCCGCCGTGGCACTTCAATGATTTCCGGCTGGGCCCGTTCCTGAGGCGTCATCGAACAGATCATTGCCTCAATACGTTTGAACTCACCGGCATCGACGATACCGCTGAGCTCTTTGCCCCCTGGAAGAAATTTCAATAAGGATTCCAGACCGCCGAGCTTCGAAATCTGCCGCATCTGCGACAAAAAATCATTAAAATCAAATTCGTTGCGCTTCAGTTTCTGCAACTGTTTTTCGGCTTCTTTACGGTCAATCTCTTCGGCCGCCTTTTCCACCAAGCTCACCACGTCCCCCATGCCGAGGATACGTGATGCCATGCGATCGGGATAGAATATCTCAAAATTATCGATCTTTTCACCGACACCGACAAACTTGATCGGGCAGCCGGTAACTTTGCGGATCGAGAGTGCCGCGCCGCCGCGGGCATCACCGTCAAGCTTGGTCAGCACCACCCCGGTCAGGCCGAGCGCCTGATGGAAGTGATCCGCCACTGATACCGCCTCCTGCCCCAGCGCAGCGTCTGCAACCAGCAATATTTCATTGGCACGAGTAACCTGACTTACCCTTACCAGCTCCTGAACCATGGTCTGGTCGATCTGGAGACGGCCCGCCGTATCCACGATCACCACTTCAAAATGCTCTGCAATGGCCTTATCAACCGCACGCCGGGCGATAGCCGCCACATCCGGGTTGCCGCGTTCCGTATAAACCGGAACGTCGATATCTTTGCCCAACACTTCCAGCTGATCGATAGCAGCCGGACGGTAAACGTCGGCAGCAACCAGCAAAACTTTTTTCTTGTCTTTCCGCAACCTCGCCGCCAGCTTGGCCGAAGACGTGGTCTTGCCGGAACCGTGCAAGCCGACCATCATAATAACCGCGGGTTTGGCGCTGAGATTGACAGACGCTTCTTCGCTGCCCATCAACTCAACCAGCCGGTCATTGACGATCTTTACCAGCTGCTGTCCGGGCGTAACACTGCGAAGCACATCCTCGCCCTGGCAGTCCAGCCGTACGGTTTCGACAAAATCCTTGACTATCTGGACGTTGACGTCGGCATCGAGAAGCGCCAGCCGGATATCCCGCAGGGTATCCGACATATTCGACTCCGTCAGGCGCGCCTGTCCACGGAGCTTCTTAAAAGTATCCTGCAATCTGTCGGTCAAACTGTCAAACATCTGCCTCAACCTCGTAACTGCGAAATTCCGGGAATTTCGGTTTTATAATGTTTAAATTGTTTTTAACAACCAAATTTCATACCATATTTGTTCTGAACCGCGGTTGATTTCACCGCGTTAACGGCGTAAATTGAGTCCGTTAACCCACCCTGCCGAAATCAGACGAAAGTCAATATAGCAGATATTTTATAAACTTGAAACCGAACTGTTAAGAAAAAAGGTGAAAAATGCGTAGCGATATTATGAAGAAAGGCATCGAAAGGGCGCCACACCGCTCCCTGATGATGGCCACCGGAATCAAGAAAAGCGATATCGACAAACCTTTCATCGGAGTCTGTAACTCCTATACCAACATCGTTCCCGGCCATTGCCACCTCAAAAAGGTCGGCGAAATTATTTGCGACGAAATCCGCAAGGCCGGCGGCGTTCCCCATGAATTCAATACCATAGCCATCTGCGACGGTATCGCCATGGGCCACGAGGGAATGAAATATTCCCTGCCCAGCCGCGAACTCATCGCCGACTGCGTCGAATCCATGGGCCGCGCCCATCCGTTCGACGGCATGATCTGCATCCCTAACTGCGACAAGATCGTTCCCGGCATGCTCATGGCGACCATGAGGTTGAACGTCCCGACCATCTTCGCTTCCGGCGGACCAATGGCCGCAGGCAAGACCGACGACGGCAAGGCCGTTGACCTGATTTCTATTTTTGAGGGCATCGGCAGCCTCAAGGCGGGCAAGATCAACGAGGAACAGCTCGAGGAACTCTCCTGCCAGGGTTGTCCGACCCCCGGCTCATGCTCCGGCATGTTCACCGCCAACAGCATGAACTGCCTGTGTGAAGCACTCGGACTCGCGCTGCCCGGCAACGGTTCCATCACCGCCATTGATCCCCGACGCGAAGAACTCTGGCGGACCGCCGCCCGAAAAGCGGTTGAAATGGCAAAGGCTGGCGGACCGCTGCCCAAGCAGGTCGCCACCGAAGCGGCTTTCCATAATGCACTCGTCCTTGATATGGCCATGGGCGGCAGTTCAAATACCGTATTACACACCCTCGCGGTCGCCAATGAAGCCGGTATTCAGCTCGACCTGAAGAAGCTCGACGAGATCAGCCGTTCCACCCCGAACATCTGCAAGGTATCCCCTTCCTGCAATTATCATATGGAAGACGTCGAACAGGCCGGCGGCATCAGCGCTATCCTTAAAGAGATCAGCCGGATGCCCGGCAAGATCAACATGGACTGCCTCAGTGTCGCCGAAGGAACCATCGGCAAGGTCATCGAAAAAGCCGGCGAACCCGATGGTACGGTCATCCGCAAGCTCGATAACGCCTACAGTAAACAAGGCGGACTGGCAATTCTCTTCGGTAACCTCGCGGAAAAAGGCTGTGTGGTCAAAACCGCTGGAGTCGCTCCGGCCATGATGACCCACCGCGGTCCCGCCATCATTTTCGAAAGCCAGGAAGAAGCCTGCGACGGCATCCTCGCCGGCAAGGTCAAGGAAGGCGACGTGGTCATCATCCGCTACGAAGGGCCCAAAGGCGGTCCAGGCATGCAGGAAATGCTCGCGCCCACCAGTTATATCATGGGTCGCGGCCTCGGCGAAAAAGTCGCCCTGATCACCGACGGACGTTTCAGCGGCGGTACCCGCGGCGCCTGTATCGGCCACGTCAGCCCGGAAGCAGCGGCGGGCGGCCTCATCGGATTGATTGAGAACGGCGACATGATCACCATCGACATCCCGAACCGTTCGATCGGGCTGGAAGTATCCGACGAAGTAATCGCGGAACGCCGTAAGAACTGGCAACCGCGCGCCCCGCGGATCAAGACTGGCTGGCTGGCGCGTTATGCCGCGTTTGCCACCAGCGCCGACACCGGAGCTGTGCTGCGGATTCAGTGATTAAGGATTGAGAAAGCAAAACCGCCGCCCGGAATTCCGGTCGGCGGTTTTTTATTGCCGATGGCGTTATGCCGTAAGTTGGGATTAAAGAAACGGATTGTGTTTACGTTCCGTTCCCACCGTTGTTTCCGGGCCATGACCAGGCAACATAACCAGATCATCCGGCAACGACATAACCTTTTCTCGGATTGATTCTAGAAGGACGTCAAGGTTGCCGCCGGGAAAATCGGTTCTGCCGATCGAACCGGCAAAGATCGTATCACCGGTAAACAGCACCGGAAAGTTTTTGAAATAGTAGCAGACTCCCCCCGGAGTGTGGCCGGGCGTATGGATCGCTTCAAAATCGGCACATTCAAATTCATTGACCGGCTGCGGCAATCCCTTAGCTGCAGGCACATAAGGCAGCAGGTGGTTTTCCGGACTAAAATACAGCTCGTTATCAGCCCCATGAAGCCGAACTGTTTTCACCCCGAGGTCAAGCATCAGTTCGGCTATGGCACCAATATGGTCGACATGGGCATGGGTGAGCAATATTTCGACTTCCTTATAATCAAACTTCTTCGCTTCGGCAATGATTTTGGACGCGTCTGCGCCCGGATCGATGATGTACAACTTTTCGCTTTCAGCCACCGGGACCAGAAAGCAGTTGACATCCAACATGCCCACCGTAATCTTTTTAAACATCTGGTTTTTCATTTTTTAAAGGCAACCTTTTCACAAATACAGCATCATTTCAGCCGGATTCTGGGATCAACCCAGGCATAAGTAATATCCGCCAGCAGATTTACGATTACAAACAGCAAAGCACTGATTATCACCAGCGCCTTAATCATCTGCAGGTCAGAATTGTTCAACGCGTTAATCCCGGCATATCCCAGACCGGGTATTCCAAAAAACGTCTCCAGCAGCAGACTGCCGGTAAATAAAAATGGCAGGATCGTGCTAGCCCTGGTAATAACCGGGATCGCCGCGTTACGCAATAAATGCCTGCCGTATATACTCAAAGGCCCGCACCCTTTGGCGCGAGCAGTACGAAGATACTCCCTATTCAACTCATTTACAAATACAGTTCGATAAAATCTTACACCGCCACCCAGGCCGCTGGCAATCCCAATGATCACCGGCAACGCCAGATGCCGCCAGTCACCCCACCCCCAAACCGGGAAAAAGTTGTAGTAATACCCCAGATACCATTGTCCAAAAATGATAAACACCAGATAACTCACGCTCATACCGATTACCGACAGCAACACCAGTCCCTTGTCAATCCAGCTTCCCTTGAACGCCGCGGCAAACAGCGCCAAAACAATCCCCAGCAGCAATTCACCCGCGAAGATCGGCAGCATCAACAGCAGCGACGGTCCTAGTCCACGCCAGATCACCTTATTGACCGGCTCACGCGTAGTCAGGGTTCGGCCAAAATTAAAGAAGCTGACATAGGGTGGCGTCCTTTGGATGCAAACCAGTTCGCCCATCGCATCGAAAAACTGCGAATTGAATGATGAATTTTGTTCTTTGAAAAAATTGATCTCGAACAGTTGAAAATTCTTTCCCGCCACCATCTCCAGTTCGGCAATACCGGGTGGCAGCTCCAACTCTTCCGCGGTACCACCCGGCGAACTGAATTTGCGGCCGAGAGCTTGAAACTCCCCTTTCCAGCGGATCCGAGCCTTCAGCGACTTGCCGGGAATAGTGAAATTACGGGTAAATTTAACCGTCTGCTTCTCTCGCAAACCCAATGCGCCGCTGCTCAAGTCTGCGTCTACAGGAATAATTACTCCCGGCATCGGTCGCTGCGTTTTAAACTCCATAGAAGTAAAAGACTCGGTACGGCACCACTTTCCCCAGAAGAGAGGTTTATCGGAACCGAGTTCGGCACGCATGCTTTCGACCATGTCCGGAGTCGGATTTTTCCCCAGCAAGGCGGCGGAAGGATCTCCGGCGGCGACGCGGAACAACAGAAAAGTCACCACCATGACTCCGATGACGATCAGCAGCGAATAAGCCAGACGTTTAATCACAAAAGGCAACATCTCTCACCTTCCCCCGGATGGCAGCAGCCAGGTACCGACAAACGATTTATCCGCGAAAAAAAGTAATAGTTTGATATTTTTTATCATTTTCATATTTTACAGAACATGTTTTATCTTCTATATTGTTCCGGAAACCACTTTACTATAGCATGTTTAACCCAAAAATTCTTATATGAAATTACAGGAAATCATAAAATATAACGGGGCGATTTTTTTAACCGGGCTGTTTTTCATTTTTATTTCCGCCACCGCCGGCGGCAGTCTGCTGTTGCATAAAGACCCCGCCGTCGGACCTTTTCTGATAACAACCGGACTCATGCTGATCGGCGGAGCCATCGGCATGAACGTAATCAAGGGGTATCTTCCACCGGCTTCATTCGTCCCTGACTATTTTATCCTGACGCTGCCGGTAACCGGCTTACTGCTGTTGTTCGGTTCGATTCTGGAGGCAGGCAATTTGTCTGCGTTTTACGCGTTAACATGGGGATTCAGTTTGGGGGCATGCATCGGGCTGTTGCTGCGCAGCAACCCTGATCCCCGGGCTTCCGGCTACCCGTCTTTTGCCCTGGGGTGTTTTGCCGGAAGCTTGCTGTCCATAATGGTGATGACTGGAAAATGGTACTGGTACGATGTTTTCGCGGTATTGGCGGCGACCATCGCGTTTATGCCGGTTATCTGTTTCGCCGACAATCTGAAATCGCGACGCGGCGTTATCGTCACGATATTGCTGGGGGCGGTGGTATGCATGGCGACAATACCGCAAGCCATTAAGATGCGGAGCATCGAAAATGATTTCCGGATGCTCAGGGAAGAGCCCGTCAGTACCCCCCGCACCGATGAACTGGAGGAACAGGATATAACCTCAATACTCCCGGCCCTGCTGCAGAACAAAGCCCCGCGGATGAAAGTAATGATTTCTGAACCGGCCACGTCGGGACTGGGGCAGAAAATCGCCCGCCTTCCCTTTGTCGACCGGGTCGTCAGAACGTCAAACAGCAAGGTGTATCACTTCAACCAGCCGGACGCTGTCCACAGCGGCCTACGCCGCATGTTCACCAACATCAGCTACAACCGCTATATGGACGAGAAAAATCCCGTGCCGGATTTCGACGCAGTCATCATCATCACCGAATCCCCGCTATCGGAGCGCGACAACCGTTTTCATACCCGGGAATTTTATCAGCTGACCGCCGGGTTTTTACAGAATGACGGTATCATCATCACATCCGCCGCCACACTGCGCCAGGCGGCAACCATGATCGGTACGATGAAAGAAATATTTCCCAACTTTCTTTGCTTCCCGGCGCGTTCTGCCGGTGAGATATTTATCGTGGCGTCAAAGAAGCCGCTGGAAAATAATTTTGATGAACTCGACCGCCGGGCATACGAACGTTTCGAACACCTCGGCTTCTGCCGTGGAATGATGGGGATGCTGATTCCTCCGGCCCGGGTCAACTCCTTACAGAAAAGTATGGCTAAAATGTCCACAGCCCAGGTCAACAGTGACCTCTATCCGGTTTATCTTGACCAGATGATATTCCGGCAGTTGCGCGACAGCAGATGGCAATATCTGCCGTGGGCATTGCTGGTGATTTATCTGCTGTGCCGTTTTCTGCTGACCCGCAAGCAGGAGCGCCGGATATCCTTCAATTCTTTTGAAAACGGTTTTTATTGCGGCGGCTTTATTCTGATGACCCTTTTCATCTGCCAGGCGATTGAAGGACAGTTATACCTTTATCTGGGCGGGATGTGCGCCATCTTTATCATCGGGACCGCCTGCGGGTTCAGTTTACAGCCGGAACAGGGGATCATGCGCCTTGCGGTTTCTCTGGGTTCGATCGGAATACCGTTCACCCTGCTCTGCTATAACCATATTGTCTATCAGGAATTCTATTTACCGATACTAGGAGCTAACATGTTCATGACCGGAATCTTCGGCGGAAGCGCCATTGCGATTGCCGCAGCGGGGATGGAACGGGGAACGTATCGTGATTATCTGGGCTGGCTGCTGTCGGGATTGCCGGCGGGAATAGCTATATGCTGGTTTGTACTCACGACAGGGCAGAGTTTGCTCGGCTGTATTCTGCTCATGGCCGCGACAAGGCTGCCTTTGCTGCTGCTGCCATGGAAGATACGCCCCCATGAAGCGAAAACATCCTTGCTTTAATGATAAAACATGATATTTTATCTCGATATTTAAATGTTATACTGACAGGGAAAAGGTTGATGAAGAATTTACTTATGGCCGTATGCTGCATATTATCGCTGGCGCTGACCGCCGCCACGGATGACAAAACCGATAATATCCGGGTGGATTCTATTCTGGCATCCGTCAACGGAACACCGATAAGCCTGCTCGATGTAGCCGACGAGAGTGTCAATGAAGAAGCCAGGCTGCAGATGATGTACTCCGGCGACGAACTGAAGGCAAAAGTCAAAGCATTGCGCCGTTCCATACTGGATGACATCATCAGCCGCAAACTTATCGTGGAAGAATACCGTAATGACCCTTTCGAAATCCCCCGTCAGTACATTGAAAACATGCTTGACGACATGTCCTCGAATTTTTCCGATGGCTCACGCAAATCACTGAAACACAAGCTCAAGGAGTCCGGGATCACCATTGACGACCTTGAGGAGAAGGCGCAGGAGCGTATCATCGTCGAATTCATGCTCGGCAATCTTTTCTACAAAGGCGTTGACGTCACCCCTCGTGATGTTTTCGAATACTACAATCGTAACAGCAAAGATTTTTCCACCCCCGCCAGCATCCGGCTGGAAGTAATCTATCTATCCAACGGCAAACCGGATATGGATAAAGTTCTGAAAGAGATCGGCGCCGACCTCGAAAGCGGCAATGCCAAAATATTCAATTCATTAGTCGCGCTCCACTCCGAAGCTCCCAACGCCAAAAACGGGGGAGATCTCGGCTGGATTGAAAAAGACAAACTCCGGCCGGAGTTCGCCACCGTCAAAGACGCCCCCGTAGGAAGCATAAAAGGCCCGGTCCAAACCGCGGAAGGGTATTACTTTATCCGCGTCGCGGAAATCAATGAAGGCGGCAAAATCCCCTTCGAGCAGATCAACCGGAAAGTGGAAGAACAGCTCAAACGCGAGCAGCGCAAAGAAGTCTACAGCAAATATATCGACGACCTTCGCCAGAAGGCGCTCATCCGTTATTTTTTCAAAGACTGAAAGGCTCTTAACCTGCGGCGGCAATTTTCGCCGCCCTTTCCGGGACACGTCCTACGCACAGGAACTTTTTTCCCCTTCCGGCACTTTTTTCCGTACCTTTCATGACCGCCAGTCCGTTTCCGAGCATAAATGTCAACCTGGCACAGGGTCTGCTGTATTGTGACTCGAAATGATAAGTAAAAAGAAGTAATCGAGTGACAGGAGAAACAAATGAACGTTGCAGCAATCGATAACAGCGAAAACATCTGGTTGTCCCTGATTAATCAGCAGCTCAAGAAATCGGCACAACTGGAAAATACGGAAGCCGCCGCCCAGACAGCCGGCACCGAAGCCACCTCCGGCATTCAATCCGCTTCCGATATCGATTTTTCCCAGCTTATCACTTCAAAGCTTGATACCGACGGCGACGGCGCGATCAGTACAGAAGAATATCAGCAGGGATTAAGCGACGCCAGAAGTTTGCTCTCCTCGCTGGATTCGCAAAAGTCCCAGATGCGCGCCTTTGAGTCGCAGAATACGGAAAACGTGCAGAAAATTTCTCCTGCCGCGGTCGAAAATGCGGAAAATTCCCAGGGAGCAACGGCATTCAGCCAGTTTGACACCAATAACGACGGCACGATCAGTACGCAGGAATTTTCCATCGGCATGGAAGCAATGCAGGCAAAAATGAAGCTGGAACAACAGCAGGTTGCCTCCTCGGAAGAATCTTCCGGCTTGTCATCTTACTTCTCCAGCGAAAGCTTCAGCATCCCGGGTCTGATGGGCGGCATGGGCGATCTTATGACATTCATGGGCCAGGGACAGGGCAACATGCCCGCCTACAACATGCTGATGGATCAACTGCTCCAGCGCTGAAACACCCCTGCGAGATAACCGGTCAATCGATACTTTCCCCCTTGCGGTAGCGCCCGGGGGATATTCCTTTTTTACGGCGGAAGATATTGGCAAAATAATACTCATCGGCAAAATGCAGTTCCGCAGCGATCTCCTTGATCGACTTGGCGGTATTGCACAAATACAGCCCGGCCAGGTCCAGACGCCGCTCCAGCAGGTATTGATACGGCGTGGTCCCCCACTCCCGACGGAATATCCGCATCGTCTGGGAAGGCGATTTATTGACACAACGACTGATGTCGTCTAGCGATACATCGGGGGTTGTGATATTGGCGTCAAGGTAACGCTTTATCCGAAGCGCGAGTGGATCGCGCCTGACCTCCGCTCGTCGCGATACAGTTCCAGCAACGGCCTGAATAATACGGTGAATGATAAGCGCCGCCGCCTCATGCCCCTTCTCCGGATCGCGACGCAGCGTTTCCAGCCCTTCCCGGAACAACGATTCGACCGGACAGTTCGGCACATGCCAGACATTCTCCAACCGGTAACCGCGAACCAAATCGCGCAGCAGCGGGCCGGTGATGTTAAACCATAGCTTTTCCCACGGATCATCGGCACTGGAACCATATTCATGAGTCGACCCCTCGGGAACAATATAGACGTCACCGGCCTGCGGCGCGAACTCCCTGCCCTCTCCGCGCAGATACCCGCGTCCCTTGACTATATACTCAAACACATAGTGGTTGCAATCGGTACGGGCAATGCGGTATGATCCGTCACAATAAGATATCCCGGCGATAAGGACACACACCGGACTGTGCGGCGACTCGGGAACAGGAAAATGGATGATGTCTTCGAACATTTTCCTACCAGAATGACCAGAATGAATTGTTGACAAACTCCACCGGAATATCGGGCTGCTTTTCCGTCTTCATGTCACCGGATCGACTCCATTCAAAGCGGAAAACCGTATCTTCATCCGTCTCCAGCTCGACCTTTTTTATCGGGTACGATTTCGGGATTGAATCGAGATCAACGGCAACACCGGCCAAATTTTCCGCCTTGACGGCCAGCAAACCATCGTCCTTGATCGTTGCTCGGATCCGGGCGAATTTATTCTTATCCGCCGGTTCGAGACGAAGCCAGAAAATTCTCTGAGCTTCATCGGTTACCAGCTCCAGATCGGGGTAAAAACGGGTATCAACGTTCAATCCGGCTTCCGCCTTATTATGGTAATACTGCAACCGGTCACAGATCCAGGCGGGAGGATAATTGTCGTCGCAATGGCAGGCGCCGGTCAGATAATGGACCGGTTCCTGGAAACGGTTATATTTGGCGACGGCATTGAAAAGTTGCTCCGACTGGGTCGGCGGCACCCAGGTGTCATTGGTACCGTGCCACATTATAAGCGGCGCATATTGCAGATTCGAGGCATAGTTGATCGCCGAGCGGCGCCGGTATTCAAAAAGGTTTTCGGCTGCCAGACCACATTCGGCAACTATGTTTTTCATAATATCCGGAGTGGAAACCATGGTCTCAAGGTTGGATACACCTTGCCCGGCGACCCCTGCGGCAAAGAGGTCCGGATGTTTTGCCATCATGAGCGCGGTCATCATACCGCCCATGGAACGTCCGGCGATGAAGATCCGCCCCTCATCAACCGGGTAGTTATTCTTCATATATTCGATACTGTCGAGGATATCATGCTGAGCCGGCAAGGCGGCACAGGAAAATTGCCCAGGGGTTTTATTGCCGTGCAGTTCCGGCGACACCAGCAGCCACTGCCTTTTCTCGCATTCCTGATAATATCCCTGCGCCCTGGCGGTAAAACGGTCCCCGCCCATATAATGCGCGACCACCAGCAATGGCATTTTCTTTCCTGCCGGGGGCTGCCGATCCGGCACATATGCCGCCGCTTTCTGTTTCGACTGGTCAAAGGAACTGGTAAATTCCAACTCCAATTCTCCGGCAACGGCACACGTCAGAGTTAAAGCACACCATGATATGATCAATCCAGGAAGAAAACGCATAAGCACCTCCATATTATTTTATTGGAAAGCAAAGAGCAGTAAGCAGCTCTTCGGGCGGAACGTCCTTCGCACAATTATAATAAATGTCATAAATCGGTGACGGGCGCAGCTCGCAGCCGCTGTCCGGAAGCCACTCACGGAAAAAATATTGTCCCGCCGCATACAACCCTTCATAAGGCCCCCGATGCATGATAACCGCATATTTTCCGCCGGGAAGCTTCTGTTTCCCGATTCCATCCAGTACAGGACAATTCTGATCGATCTCGACACAGGCGTCATAGCGGATCTTCTCGTGCGAAGTCACCGCCGGATCGTCATAGGCAATACCGATCATGCTGCCGGATTTCAAATAAGTCTGGATACCTGGTTGGGAACATAGTTTTTCCCAGGCGGTGATACATTCATGGTATGGCCCGATATGCCGGACAAACGCGACGGTACGTTCAGGAAAATCTTCTACTTTGACTTCATACGGTTCACTGCCTTCCCGCCGCAGCTTAAATACATAAGCATCAACGCAATCGGGCGGCGGATGAATCTGCCTCTGCTTCCGCAGTTTACGGTAGTCGCGGGGGGAAACGCCAAAATGTTCCTTGAACGCCCGGCTGAATGACTGATTATTGTCATAACCGATCAATGACGCAATCTCACTGACACCGCGATCCCCGTAAAACAACATGGCGGCAGAACGTTCCAAACGCAAACGCCGAATATATTCCTTGAGCGATTCCCCGACCAGAGCTCCGAAAATACGGTGAAAGTGAAATGGAGAAAAACAGGCCACTTTTGCCAGTTCATCCAATTCCAGATTACGATCCAGATGACGCTGGATGTACATCTGTACTTTCAGCAACCGGGATTCATATTCTTCCAAGGTTCTTTTTCGCATGACACCTACTCCTCTCTGACGAATATCTCGGCGTCCCCTTCCTCCGGACGGGTCTCACAAGCTAATACCGGAACACTGTCACCACGATCCACTGTCACCACATCGTCGGCAACGGAAAAAGTTCCCAGACGCAATTCCACCACACAACGACGGCATATACCATGCCCATCGCAACCTTTTGGCAGCGCCACGCCCCCCTCGCGCAGGATCTCCGCCAGATTTCGGCCTGGAACTGCATCCAGCCGGTAAACCCGCCGGTTACTGTAAACAGTAAGAGTCCCCATACCAATCTCCGGTGTTTATCTGCCTGTGCTCAGACGGGCCGACTCCTCCAGCATCCGTTGGATCGGCCTTACCGCCTTTTCGCGAATATCTTCGGGTACCGTAATCTTGTAGCGCATCCGTTCCAGCGACTGGAGCACGTCGTGCAAACGGATCATCTTCATATCGGGGCAGACCATCTGCTCCGATAACGGGATATAGACGATATCGGGATTTTCCTTCTTGAGCCGATGGATCAGCCCCAGCTCAGTGGCCACGTTCACCTGTTTAGCCCCGGTGGATTTGACATAGCGGCACATGCCGCCGGTACTCAGTGCTTCATCAGCCATGGCGACAACCTCCGGACTGCACTCCGGATGGATGATCACCGGCGCATCAGGGAACTCCCGGCGACGAGCGGCGATCATCTCGGCAGTAACCCGCATATGGGTGGGGCAGAACCCCTGCCACAATATCATTTTCCGCCCTGTCGCGTTCATAATGTTGGCGCCAAGATTCATGTCCGGCACAAAAATAATTTCCCGGTCTGCAGGCAACGCCCTGACCAGATCAAAAGCATTGGCCGAGGTCACACAAAGATCACATTCCGCCTTGACCGCCGCTGTACTGTTGACATAACATACGGTAAGAGCATCGGGATGCCGCGCCTTAAGACGCTTCAGTTCACCACCCTTTGCCATATCCGCCATAAGGCACCCGGCCTGCTTCACCGGCAGCAATACGGTTTTCCGGGGTGAAAGCATATAGGCGGTTTCCGCCATGAAATGAACTCCGCAGAACACAATCACGTCGGCATCGTTTTTTGCCGCAATCATGCTCAGTTCCAGGGAATCCCCGGTAAAGTCGGCGATATCCTGAACCTCGCCCAGCTGATAGTTGTGCGCCAGGATTATCGCATTATGTTTTTTCTTGAGCTGGACGATCCGCTCGACCATCTCCTTGTCACTGAAAAATGCCATAGGTACATTTCCTCGATTCCTGTTTCCATATAGAACAATAGAATATAACTTAAAAAAATGTAATTTCATCATCCCTTTTTAAATTTACTTCTTTTATATTCGTAATTTCAGTAATATAGTGTTGCATCACCAGGAGATATGAAGTTATGAGAATCAATACGGGCAGCCGACGTTTTTATATTTTTTTGTTCATCATCGCAGTGTCACTGACTTTCGGCATCAGATCGCTGATCTATTACCGCGAAGCCGGCGCCATCAAAAAACTTACCGGTTCCGATTTTGTGCCTTTTTTGGTTGAAAGCGCCATAATGTACGACTATGCCCAGCAGGTGGCCAACGGCAAAAGCATCGGCGGCAGCGATACACGACTGGGCGGCGGTCTTGATAATATCCCGGTGGAAAACCAGATGCTGCTCGGACTGGAATATTTCCTCGGCTGGGGCTACCGCGCCAAAACTTTCCTTACCGGCAAACCAAAACTCAATCCCAATCAGACGCTATATGAAGACAACCCCGACTTTACCGATTGCGCCCGCTTTCAAATCCGTTTCTGGATCAGCCTGACCGGCGGACTAATCCTCCTATGGCTCTTACTGATGCGTGTTCCATGGCTGTGGGCGATGGCAGGAACCGTCTTCTACGCCGTTTCTCCGGCCGCGGTTGCGCGATATACCGGGCAGGATCTGGTACGGGGCGAATTCTGCATGCCGTTCATCATCGGCTGCCTCGTTCTGGCAGCATGGATCATGCGCCGCCCGCAAGGGTTCAAATACCTCCTGCTCTGCGCCTGCACACTGGCGGCCTTTGCGTTCTGGGACGCCCCCCAGTTCTTCTTTACCTTCTGGGCCGGTCTGGAGATGTTGCGAATGCTGATCGGCGGTAAAGTATCCCGGAAACGATGCAACCTCTGGCTGGCTGTCTATATCGGTATCGTCCTGGCGGCTCTGCTGATACCCTATCAGCGCTACCATGGTCTGCTGGCATCTCCGATCGTCATCGTCATCATGCCATTGCTCGTCCTGATGATGTTTTCCGCCAACCGACTCAAAACAAGTACACGCTGGGGACTGTTTATTGCCGGTCTGGCCGTACTGACTGGAATATGGAAAATCCTTCCCGGCTACGGACAGAATTACTCGCATTTCGGCGAACTGATCAAGGCGAAACTCGCTTTCTACAACGTCAAACCGCGCAATCCCGAACTGCTGAGTTTCGACGCGCGCATCCTCTGGACGCCGGCCATGCATTCAGCCGAAGTCATGACCACATTTTTCTATTATCCGGTAATGCTGTGGATGATGGCGCTCACCGCCGTAATCATGATGTTCTTCCGCCGTACCCGGGAACAGCTCCGGCGCAGCCTGCCGCGCGACGGCGTAATCTACGCCTTTGCCGTCATCTTCACGGGTATGTATGTCTTTTTCGTCCGCGCCCACGTTTTCAGCATCATCTTCCTCAGCATGTCTCTGGGGTTGCTGCTCGACGCATGGTGGCGAACACAACGACAATCCGGCTGGAAAAACCTCCGTACACTCGCCATAATGACACTGCTGTGCCTCTGCCTCTTCCTGGAAATGACCGCGACATTCATGCTCAGCCGTACCTACGCAACCAACTATTTCGCGGAAACCGCCGGACTGATAAAATGGTTCCGCGCCAGCAATCTCAAGGACGTTACCGTCCTCGCCGACATGAACCTATCCCCGATCCTGAAAGGTTACTGCGGTACCAGAATAATTACCCAGCCCCAGTTCGAACTTAAGGCCACCCGCGACCTGGTCCACGACTATATCATGCACCTCTATCACAGCCGCGAGGACGAATTTGCCGCCCTGTGCGAACAATATGGCGTTGATCTGGTGGTCTTCGACCGCTGCAACAGCTATGAAGTGCCGATGCACATATACACCAACCGCTATATGGCCAACGCAAAAAAAATCAAGTCGTATGCGCCTGCGTGGGTGATGGAGAAATATCCGAAGACCATGAGATATTTCCATCTGATCTCCCCTCCGCCAGGGCTGGAATACATCAGCAAGACCTACTATGTCTTTCGTTATGTTTCTCCGCAACAGCTGGAAAAAGCAGAAAAATCCGCCGAACTGGCGGAATATTTCTTCTACTCAGGGAAAAAAGATTTGGCGCGCAAGATGGCTCAGGCCGCATACGCCCAGGCACCTAACCTCGACAAGGCTTATCTGGCGTATTATAAGATTTTCGGCAAAATACCGGACGACAGTCTGCGTTACCTTGGTAGAATGCGCCGCCTTTCCACGGAAGACAAAGGCGGCGCAAACCAATAAACGGTCTTGATTACTATTTGATCTGCGGGATAATCCGGCGCGCCAGTACCAGCGCAGTCTGCGCCAGAGCGTCTTTCGAGGCAATGTTGATCGCCGGTCCGGCTACGGTCTCAACCTGACGGTCGGATGCAATCAGACGGCCGTTTTTCGCGTGCAGATGGATTTCAATGCGGGCAGTCGAACTGAAAAAGCCCTTGAATTCACCGCTGTTCTCCGCCAGCCCTTCCCCGGTAATGCGGAAATCGGCCTGATCCGGCGATTCCACCACCTTGAAGCCCAACGCCAACAGCAACTTCTTGAACTCCGTCTCCGCAGCCGGGTCAACATTCAACAGCGTACGTTCGCTGATTTTTACGTAAACACTGCGCCCGGACACGTCGCCGATCTCTTTCTTCAACTCATCCTGTACCGAGGGGCGGTCCAGTACCGGCGGCAACAATTTTGCCGACTCGGTCATGAGCTTGTCAGCGATCCGGGCCTTGAGTTCAGGCACCAGATCCAAGGCCGTACCAGCGCCGGACGCACTGGCGCCGGTTACCCGCGAAGTTTCCACGCCGATGATCTTCGCCACTACATAATTTTTGTCGCTGCTTTTAAATATCGAACCGGTAATAATGATTTTCGCCCCGACCAGGTGCCCGACCTTCAACTGCGTATCCTTGCTGACCAGCCCGGAAGCGCTCAACTTCAATTCGCTCATTACCTTCCCGATTTCACCCCGATCGACCAGATCAAACTCGCCGGTCTCGGTCATCTGTCCGGTCAACAGATCGGCCACCGAAGACCCCATGCCCTCCGCCGCAGAACCGGTCAACCGGCATTCAAACGGCAAAACCGCTATCGTGGGAATGATCTGCGGCGCTTTTACCGGCACCGCCGCATTATTCTGCGCCGCCAAACCGCCCCCGACGCACACAAACCAACCGATCAACGCACTGAAGATAGTTCTTTTGACCATTTTTTCATCGCCTCCGTTATTTCATTTTTCAGTATCAACCATAATTCCGGATTGTAATTCAGTTCCCGGCGCAATTCCGCCGCCACCACGATCAAACGGCCGCCGTGATCGTATTCGACCGCAACGATGCCGCCGTTCCCGTCATAAGCGATCTTTAATTCGCTTTTACTATATATGACGGAAAGCCGGGGCAATTTCTTGGCGGCATATGTCACGTCCAACGCAACTTTTCGCATTTTTTCCCGCGGCGGGAAAATCTCATTGTCGCCATCGGCAAACATAATCACCATTTTGCCTTTGGCAAGCAGTTCCGCCAGTTTTTTCGGCGCGATGTCCCCGGTGAACACAACCTTTGCCGTTTTCTCATCCTCGCTTCTGACGATTCCCGCCGCTTCGATATCCTGCTTCAACTCATCGTCATCGCTATAAATCCCGGCCTGTTGCAGTTCCGGCATGATCGGAGCAAAGAGTTCCCGCGAGTGAAAAACCAACTTATATGGCGTATCCGGCAGAATCTTCAGTTTGCAATTCACCGAGGTTCCCGGTTCCAGTTTCGGCAGATCGAACTCGATTTCCGCCTTGCCCTCGTCATCGGCACGAACCCGGCCGTTTTTCATCAGACGTTCGTGATCGGTACGCAGTTCCCAGAGATACTCCTTGTTCGGCGTCAGCTCGCGCAGCGTGATGCTCTGCACTTTGCCGCCGTACAAATTAAAGTCAGCGGCCGACAGTATCCCCGCCGTCGAACACCACATCAACAGTATTCCCAGCCATTTCCTCATTTCATCCCCTCCTTCGGAGTAACTTTATAAATATCATGATCACTGACGGCAACCGCCGACCTGCCATCAGGATGCGGAAACACCATATTTGCGCGAACAAAAAACAAAGGTGATTTATCAACATTCGGTAAGGTCAGTAACTTTACCCAACCCTCATCAACCAGCCACATTTGCCCCTGACGGATGAACACCGATGTGCACCAATTATAAAGGCCCCGACAACCATCCCAACGATAAAGCGCATTCTTGTTGTATAAAGAAAAAACAACTTTAGCTTCATCGCTTGCCGGATCAAACATGACTTCTTCATAAGAATCATTTTGGGAATACAATCTTCCATCTCTTATATTACAATGAACAGAGGTATTAAATTCGGCAAATAAACACTGCCCGGTTCCAGTCTCCGGATAAAAAGACCATATTCCCCACGGAGCCTTTTTATATCCATTCATGCCGTAATGATCTCGATCCGATTTACAGTCGAAAATTATTCGTTTTTTTGCATCATCAGCCAGAATGCATTTCACAACAAACGGATAAAGCCGATCAAATTCATTTTGCGGATTGTCTCGCAATGTCGATATATGAATTTTTCTGTCAGTACCATCAAGCTTGACGGATAACAATACGGTGTCCATCGCATATTTAACAGGATCTTTATCCTTGCGACAGAGAAATGCATATACTCGCCGATCCATAATTGCCAGAGCCATAACCGTATCACAAGGAAAATCACTTAAATAGCGAATCGGCCCACCATTAAGAGGAAAAATAAAAATATTTCCAGATACAGCAGCAACTGCAGTCTGCTCAGAAACCGCAAAAGGCGGAGTAAGACCAATACAAGAATACTCGTTTCCCTGAGTTGACCACGACGAAATGACCTGGATACTTTTACAATCCATATCTGCTTGCGCGACTGCATAGGTATTACCAGGGCCACAGAGCAGCAAATAAAGATTGTCCCCGTAACCTACCGCATTGACTATCGATGACCATGATTTCGGATTCAATCCGAGTTGTTTTTGATCAAGATGACATTTTGTTATTTCAACGTCTCGAGACAACTCAGTAATAACTTTATCATATTTTTTTGCACTTAATAAGTCGCTGTTC
>QKAL01000280.1 GCA_003246475.1 Lentisphaerota bacterium | reverse complement strand
TTCATTCGATAAAAATAGCATGTTTTCGGCGAGATTCAATTTGTTGCTGACTTTGAAATATCAAATCGTTTCTGCCTTCATGCAGGCTGAATGTTTCCGGGGGGCGAAAACGATGTTTTGTATTAAGCCAAGGAACTTGAGCTGGTCGGGCAAGTCCAGATGTTAGGTGTCAGTAACGTGTTCCGGGGACAAGTATGGGGGAAACCGCCGTTTTTTTTGCTTCGATACTGGAAAAAGGTCTGCTTTGATGGATATTATATCTACTTGCAATATGGGTGAGAAGGTTAAATTTCCGAGGTGCTATGAACGACGCGAAACTGACGCCGATGATGAAACAGTATCAACAGGCGAAATCCGAGATTCCGAAAGACGCCATTCTGCTGTTTCGTCTGGGCGACTTTTACGAGATGTTCTTTGAGGACGCCAAACGCGCCAGCGCCATTCTCGGGCTGACCTATACCTCGCGCGGCGGGACGCCGATGAGCGGTTTTCCCTATCATTCACTCGACGCCCACCTGCCGAAGCTTTTGGAGGCCGGGGTTAAAGTGGCTATTGCCGAACAGATGGAAGATCCGCGTATGGCTAAAGGAATCGTCAAGCGCGAGATCACCCGTATTATCACCCCCGGTACCGTTACCGATAATTCCGTACTTGCCCCGGAGCGCAACAACTTTCTGGCGGCGCTGGTCTGCAATAATAAGTCCCATTGCGGTATCGCCTGTCTTGACATCAGTACCGGAGAGTTCAAGGTTACCGAACTTGATGGCCGTGCGGAGTTGGAAACCGAGCTGCATCGTCTTAACGCCCGCGAATGTTTGTTGCCGTCGTCCCTGCTGGAACAGTGGCAGGGGGAAGGGTACACTCCGCGGACAAACGGCAACATCCTCTGGACTCCGCTGGACGATTGGATTTTTTCCTTTGAAAATGCTGAAGAATTGCTTAAACGTCAACTTCAAGTGGCGTCACTCGACGGTTTTGGCTGCCGGGGCCTGAACCTGGCGGTTTGTGCCGCCGGAGCAGTGCTCTACTATGCCACCGAAAATCTGCGGCAGGCGGCCGGGCATGTCAAGAAACTTACCGTCTACCACAATGCCAGCTTCATGGAACTGGACTCCATTACCCAGCGTAATCTGGAATTGGTAGAACCGATGCTGGGGCGGACGCGCGAGAGCACCTTGCTTTACGTTCTTGACGATACTGTTACCCCGATGGGGAGCCGTTTGCTCCGCGAGTGGATTTTGCGTCCGCTGTTTATGCTTGACGGGATTGTGGAACGACACGATTCGGTTGACGCGTTGCGTGACGACCCGTTGACTATGACCGAGATCCGTGAGCTTATCGGCGGGATACGCGACCTGGAACGTATTATTGCCCGGCTCAATATCGGCAGCGCCAACGCCCGCGACATGCTGGCGCTTGGCCGCAGCCTGGAAATCGTTCCGGACCTTAAAAGTTTGCTGGCGAATTTTGACACCCCGCTGTTGAACAATTACAGCGATCAGCTTTGTGAAATGCCCGAACTGCAGCAGCGTATCGCCGACACTATTGACGACGATCCGCCGGCTATTCTTGCCGATGGCGGGATGATCCGCAAGGGGTGCAATGCCGAACTGGACGAACTGCGCAGTGCCTCCAGTGAAGGTAAAAACTGGCTGGCCGACATCCAGACCCGCGAACAGGAACGTACCGGTATCAAATCGCTCAAGGTGCGTTTCAACCAGGTTTTCGGTTACTATATCGAGATCAGCAAGTCCAATCTGAACATGGTTCCGGAAGATTATATCCGCAAACAGACGCTGGTCAACGGCGAACGATACATCACGCCTGAACTCAAGGAGCTGGAAAGCAAGATTCTGGGAGCCGAGGAGAAGGCGAGGGCGCTGGAGTACCAGATCTTTCAGGAACTGCGTGATTTCGTGCTGCAATATACCGCGCAGATTCAGGATATGGCGGCTGCGCTTGCGGCGATCGACGTGGTGGCGGCGTTGGCCGAATGCGCCCGTAAGTATAACTATGTCCGACCCCATATGACCGGCGGCGATGTCCTCAATATCAAGGGTGGACGCCATCCGGTTCTTGACGCCCGGATGCAGGGTGAACGTTTTGTGCCCAATGACGTATATCTCGATGGTGAAGACAATCGTATGATGATAATCACCGGCCCCAATATGGCTGGTAAATCCACCTATATCCGCCAGACCGCCATGTTGGTGATTCTTGCCCAGATGGGGTCATTTATACCGGCGGACAGCGCGGAGATCGGACTGGTCGATCGAGTTTTTACCCGTGTCGGAGCATCGGATGACATTTCGCGTGGACAGAGCACGTTCATGGTGGAGATGGTAGAGACAGCCAACATCCTCAACCACGCAACGCCGAAAAGTCTGGTCATTCTTGACGAGATCGGACGCGGTACCAGTACCTATGACGGCTTGAGCATTGCCTGGGCGGTGGCGGAATATCTGCATGACTGCCAGGACAGCCGCGCGCGGACGCAGTTTGCCACCCACTATCACGAGCTTACCGAACTGGCCAAGACCCGCAGGGGGGTAAAAAATTACAATGTGGCGGTACGCGAATACGGCGACCAGGTGATTTTTCTGCGCCAGATCATTCCCGGCGGCACCGACAAAAGTTACGGTATACATGTTGCCAAACTGGCGGGGTTGCCGGAGGAAGTAATCAGTCGTGCCAACGAGATCCTGGAAAATCTCGAAAACAATACGGAAAGCGATGTCGGCGAACCGATGCTGGCGGTACATCACGTCAGCGAAAAGAAGCGTACCTACCGCGCCAACCACAAAAAGCCGGAAAACGGTAACGCGCCGGAATCGGTCCAGCCGACATTGTTCTGAGCCGTATTATCCCCAGTAAAAGAATGAATAACGCCTCTTTAACTCAAATCGTAGGTTATCGAGGCGTAAGTTTCGATAAAATAGCGCTACGGTAACAGTTTGATGGATTTGAGGACCACGTTGATGTCGCGACTGGAGACCGGGTCGAAGCGGAGAGTGGCAATTACGCCTTTCCATTCATTGTTGGAGGTCAGGTCGATGGTATAGGTCTGCCATTCGGCTGACGCTTTAACCGGAAAGCGGAAGCTGCATTTTTCGTTGAAATTTTTTCCCGGAGTAGTAAAAAATAACTGTCCCACGGAGTCAGCGGAGCTTTTCATTACCACTTCTATTTTAGTAAACTTTTCGGCCGCAAGGTTCAATTTGGCGGAAGTAATGAACGGATCATTGCCGCTGGTGAAGGAAATACCTTCAGCAGCGATTGTAGAATTTATCATATACGCGTTGGAAATCCAGCCGTTAAGTTTGTTTTCGGTGTTAAAATTCCATTCACAGAGCGCAGGAAGAACTTTGATTGACTTGACGCTAATATCGATATCTGGTTTGTTGGTCGGATCAAACCGAAGTGACGTGATGGTACCATTCCATGCCGTATTTGCCCCGCAATTGACCCGGTATGTTTTTTCTCCCTTTTCCGCCTTGAACCGCACGCTTGACTTTTCGTTGAAATTCTCTCCCTGCGCCGTAAAGAACATCTGGCTTTCCGTGGCTTTACTGATATTCATAACTATTTCGATATCAGTGTATTCCGTTGCTGGTATGTTGAGCCCATTTACAATCATCATGACATCATTTCCGCTGACAAGACTTACTCCTGCATCCGTAAACTCGGTTTTTTTCGAGTTCGCTACTTTCCAACTGTTCATCGTTGATCCTGACCACTGAAAGTCTTCTCCGGCATATACTGCTACGCACAAAGAAACGGCACACGCAATAAACATAGATTTAAACATGATGTTCAAAGCCTCCTTGATATATTGATGGATACTATAATTCTATTACTGCGGAGTGAATCGTGCAATTGTAATTTCAAAAAAACCTGCACAATGCTGTTATTTTGACTGGAAAGCAATTAATGATATATGTTACAGCTTGACACCAAAATGTTTATAGGCGGCCTTCATTACCGCCCCCCGTCAACCGTCCTTTTCTAACCTGTTGGTCGATTCAGCGAGTCCGCTCCCAGATCGTTTCCAACCCGGCATAGTTGTCAAAGACAAGTCCCCTGAACGACTGTTTTTTTCCGGCTTTCCTGGAGATGCCGTATAACTGTTTGACTACTTGCAGCCACGGACGGCGGGTAAAGGACTTTACCGCAGCTTCGTCGCTGTAGTAATCACGGGAAGTGATGATTCTGACGGAAAGTGAACCTTTGCGCGTCGCATTCTGCAGCTCGGTGGCGATGCGTTCCTCAATTTCTTCTGGATTGTTGCCGACATCATCGAGCACCAGATAATCACAGAAATCGAGAAAGGCATTGACTCCCGCCCCGGAAAGTTCTCCGGAGCAGGTTTTATCGGCGAACTCGCAACCGACATTCTGGACGACCGGCAGGTCTCCGGCGGCAGAACGGATGCGCTTCATGAAATCGACTGTCTGGCTGATCAGAATATTGTTTTCTCCACCGGGTCCGTAGTTGTTCTCATTCCATTTATACAGTGATGCCTCCCGGCTGCGTTCGTCATAGGAAATCCGGTTTGGCAGCAGAATGCATTCAATACCGTCAAAACGCTCCTCGGCAATCATGCCCCAGCCGGAATTATAGTCGAGTACCGGCGCGATTGCCTGACTTGCGAGGTCTCCGGCAAATGGATTCAGAGACGTTTTGCGATTATAATGGTAAAGGTATCCAAGATCGAGTGAGGCATAGCATTTAATCCCGGCACGGTGCAGATCCAATAGCAAACTGCGGATTTGATCCTTACGGTCGCCAAGCTTTTCCGGTTCAGGAATGACAATGTAAGCGTCGGTCATCCCCAGCATCTGACAGCGTGCTGCCAGCTTTTCGGATTGACCGCTGTAAAACGCCTGACTTTTCACATCAATCACCACACCGGTACGAACACTGTGCTTGACGATGTACTGCCGAAACTGTTCGGCACGATGTTGCATGGTCGTATTGGCATCGGCAATGTTTACCGCTGCCGCGCTCGTCATCGGCTGTGGCGGCGTGGTACGGCAGGAACATACACTCAGTACGGCCATTACTGCGACCGCTGGAAAAAACTTTGACGCTTGCATTGAAATCCCCTCTTGGTTGTTGGGAGTGGAATCTGCTTCACACTCCGATACAATTATCCCAGTCTTTATATACTATTTCCAACCCGAGCTCGCTCATATCATGATCGACATCGGCGACAGAAGAACGGTCGTTCATCGTAAATTGTCCCAACAGTTGGCGCCGGTCTTCGGCATCGCGATAACCGCCGGGTACCACCTGTGATCCCGCGGAAACATGACTGGCGCAGGTCTGCGCCACCTTCTGGCGGAACAAGTGGTTTTCGCGAGTGGAAATAAACAGGTCCGATTCATGGAAAAACAGCCGGAATGCCAGCATCAGCTGTTCCAGGTCGTCTTCGCTGATCGCGTTCGGTACCGCAAAACCGCCGGGAATCGGCGTGATTCGGGGGAAGGAGAACTGCACTTTCGTTTTCCAGAACTTTTTGCGCAGCCACAATCCGTGTGCCGCCAGCGATACCGCTTCAACGTGCCAGTCGTACAAGCCGAGCAGCGCCCCGATGCCGACATTATAGAAACCCGCTGCCGCGCCGCCTGCCATATATTCCAGACGTTTGTGATAGTCGGATTTGGGACCGCGTAGGTGGAGCGTCTTGTATATATCTTCCTGATAGGTTTCCTGGTAGATGGTCAGCCCGTGAACACCCGCCTCAAATAACTTCCGATAAGAAGCCTCATCCATCGGATAGATCTCGATCGAGATATAGGCGAACTTCTCCTTAAGTTTTCGTACCGCATCCGCAAGAAAATCGACGGACATGGCCTTGGGGTCTTCGCCGCTAACCAGCAGCAGCGATTTGATTCCGTACCCGCTGATGATTTCCGCCTCCGACATGATCTCATCCATCGACAGACGTTTGCGGGCATGTTTATGACTGGTCTTGAATGCGCAGTAGACACAATCGTTAATACAGTAGCTGGACACGTAAAGCGGTGCGTAAAGCCGTACCGCACGGCCGAAATGCAGCTCCTTGATAATCCGGGCCTGTGCCCGCATTTCCGATATAACCGAACGTGCCGCTGGAGAGATAAAATGCAGGAAATCGGTAAAAGACGGCTGCGGTTTGTATAATGAGGCAAGTACCTGCGATGAGGTTACCGTTGGCAGATATGCCTTGATGTCTTCTTCTTTCAGTTTACAATGTGGAAACATTTCGCCACCTCAGATCACATCGTCGAAAATATTCATGGGCGAAGATGCGGAAGCCTTGAGCGATGCGGCTGCAGGCACCGCTATGACCGCCTCAAGCGCGGATTCTACTGCCAAGGCAAACGCCCGTGCCATCCTGCCCGGATTTCCCGCTGCGGCAATCGCCGAGTTCACCAGTACAGCATCCGCCCCCATCTCGATGGCGGCGGCGGCATGTGAAGGCAATCCCAGACCGGCGTCCACGACAACCGGTACATTTGACTGCTCGATAATGATCCGCAACATGGCGGCGGTCTGCAATCCCTGATTGGTCCCGATCGGAGCGCCCAGCGGCATTACCGCAGCCACGCCGACATCTTCCAGGCGCTTAGCCAGCACGGGGTCGGCGTTGATGTATGGCAATACTGAAAAACCTTCGGCGCAAAGCACTTTTGCCGCCTCATAGGTCTCGACCGGATCTGGCAGCAGGTAATTCGGGTCGGGGTGAATCTCCAGCTTGATGCAGTTATAACCGGCGGCACGTCCTACCCGGGCGATGCGAACTGCTTCTGCGGCGTTACGGGCGCCGCTGGTGTTGAGCATCACCGCAACTTTGGACGGGTCGATGGCGGAAAGAATATCGTCATCGTGTTTATCGAGTTCGACGCGGCGCAGCGCCACGGTTACCAGTTCAGTCCCGGAGGCGGTTATGGCCTCCCGTAACGCTTGAGACGACGCAAACTTCCCCGTGCCCAGAAAGAGCCGGCTCTTGAGTTCTTTTCCATTGACTACAAATTTTTTCATCACAGAGTCCTACACCAAAAATATGGTTTTGTTGTTGTAGGAATCGAAATAGAGGCGAGAAAATCGCTGATTTCGGTTCCCTACGCCGGAATTAACCGGATCAGGTTCGATGGGTATATTCTCAGCCTGCCGCCGGATGCGTCAGACACCCCAACCATATGTATTAATAGAATACCAAAGCCGGTAAAATCAAGTAAACTCCGGTTTTTAGCCTCATTTAACCTCTTTTTCAGCTCATCATAATCCCTTGATCGCTCATCACAAAATTATATCTGCACAAGGTGTTATCTTAAAATTATATCACAATTTATCCCATTTTCAACTGCGCTGCTGCGTATAAAGCTATGTGAATTTTTAGAAGACCCAAAGGATCCATCTCGCACTGGACAGGGAAACCCCGGAAGCGGTTTACGGGCAAGCTTGTAATCGGCAACCAACGAATTATAGTAAGTCAGGGGTCTTAACACCTATCTTTTAAGGAAAAGTAGTCCAAGTTAGGGGCTAACTGCAGTGCGACAGTTTATTTTTTTTCTTGATTCCCCGGAAGCGTAAGCTTCCGTCTTAAAAAAACTGTCGCACTTGTAATTTGAATCGGCGCGACAAAGACACCAATCACAAGCTAAAATTCATCATTTACCCAGAGCGTTCCTCTGCCATTGAAAAATGGGGAGCACTACACTTTTTCCATCTTTACTTTTTTAAAGTATTCAGGTATAATGATATACTATATACTGGATAGTTATGTTTGCGGGGGAAATAAATATCGTGAAGATCTTAGCTATATTTTTATTGTTCAATATTCTGCAGTTAATATATGCGGAAGATAATTCGAAAACAATCGTTTTCTGTAATGACGGGCACACAAATCCCTATCATGTAGAATGGCTGTCGGCATTTGATTCCGCTATAACTGCCTATAATTCCAAGTTTGGAGGAATTAAAGGGTATTGGAAAAGTGCAACTAACCTCGAAACGCAGCTAAAGCAGGTTAACGCGGAAATTGAGAAAGGTGTTGATATTTTGTTTGTCAATCCCATATATCCAGAGGCTTTTGTTCCATTGGTAAAGAAAGCCCATGAAAAAGGAATCATATGGGTTGCTGTACACACCTACATGGAAGCTGCCGATTATAGTTTCACTTTAGGGGATATTGAAAACGGGTATAATCAGGGGTTAGCCTTGGCTACATATTTCAACGGTAGAGCTAAAATTGGTATAATGCTTGGGATGCGAGGAAATATGTCGGGAGAGGAAAGGCTTCAGGGAATTCTAAAGGCCTTACAGAAATATCCTGACATAAAGGTGTTGGCCCAAGAACCCGCAAATTGGAATACTGCAAAAGCTTTGAATGTAGCAAACAAATGGTTTGAAAAATATCCGGATATTGATGCGTTTTCTGTTGTCACTGATACTTATTTATATCCAAGTATACAAATAGCGAAAGATTTAGGGCGTAATAAAGTTGTGTTTTTCGGATATGATGGAGATAGGAAAATTCTCGAAATGATGAAAGAAAACGGGGTAGTGAAAGCGGATATACTTTTAAGTGCTACGCGAGAAGGGTGGAATTTCGTTCAGTTCGCATATAAAATTATTAATAAAATACCTGTTGAAAGAATATATAATTTTCATACTCCTCTGGTATTAGACAATGAAGTGTACAAAAGATGTCTTAAAAATGGATTTCCTCAAAGTATTCAAGTATATTCTATAGATAAAGCA
>QKAL01000250.1 GCA_003246475.1 Lentisphaerota bacterium | reverse complement strand
TATTTTATAAAATAAAACAGGGGGCTGGGGAAATGACGGTCAAAAATAAAGTAATTCTTATTCTGGCCATGCCGATAATCGGTCTAGCGGCTTTTGTAATCTTCAGTGTTTTCCAAATGCGGGGAGTATCATCGGGGATGCGCAATGCCAGCGGTGAAACCTTCATTCCCATTCTGAAAACCAATATTCCGGAAATGAACCAGTTGAGTATCGGCATCAGCAAACTACTCAATGCCGACCGCGACGCCTATCAGGCCCATTTGGCAGAAACAGAGGCCATGTTATTAACCGACCCGGAGGAACTCAAAAGAGCCGATCGCGATAATCGGGAAAATATCGACCAGGTCAAACAACGTGTGGATGAAGCGTCAAAAGCACTCGACGACAGTATGAGGCCGATTTATCAGGAGTTCATAAATAATTTTTCAGTATGGGAAACGTATTCCAGAAAAATCGTCGCCCTCTCAGAAACTAAGCTGAAACACCACCAGAGCATTATCAACAATTCAATTGAATGCGATAAACTATTTGTTGCCATGCGTAATACTATCAACGAGATATCTGACACCCAGGCCAAGAATCTGGAAAAAGGCAACTCCGCCCTGACCATCAACGAGCTGCATAAAGCACACCAGACCCTGGCACTGCTCCTTAATGCCGATCGCGACGCCTATCAGGCATGTCTGGCACAAAACAAGGCGGCCAACTGCAATTCCCTGGAGGAGTTAGCCGCATTGGACAAGGATAACGCCGAAAATATCCGCCAAATCGACGAGCGGCTGAAACAAGCTTCCGCCAATCTCCCCCGGGAAATGAGTACGCTGATTGCCAAATTTCAAAAATTTTACACCGACTGGAAGTCCCTTTCACGTCAGATCATCACCGACTCCAAGGAGGAAATGCTCCTTAACCTGGAACAAAAAGAAGTGGATAAAGCCGTTGATAAATCCTTTGCCGCCATGCGGAAAAATATTGATGAAATCGGCAAACTCATGGAAAATAAAATCACAACCCTGGCCGCCAGAATGGATAAACAGGGGCTACTGGCAACCGGGCAGTTGGATCTCATGGCGGGAAATATGTCCAGTTCTGTAATATTGTTTATTATCGTAGGCCTGATTCTGGTAGTCTTGCCGCTGGTACTTGGGGTCATCAGCATCCGCAAAATCATCGGTCCGCTGGAGCGGGCTGTCGGTATAGCCAGAGCAATTGCGGCAGGTGATTTTTCCAAGCGACTAAACATCAGTTCCAATGATGAAATCGGAGTGCTGGCACGTGCGGTAGATGAAATTCCCGAAACTTTATCCAGAATCGAAGCCCAGTTTGCCGACCTTTCGCAAGCGGCTAAAGACGGTGATCTATCCTTCCGCGGCAATACTGATCAATTTTCGGGAGCCTACCGTCAAATCATTGAAGTCGTCAACCTCACGCTCGACAATATCTCGCATCCTGTTAACGATGCCTTGCGAGTACTGGAGCGCATCCAGGTCAACGATCTGACCCAGAAAATGGAATTCCAAGGTTTAAAGGGCGATTACCTGAAGATCGCCCAATCCGTAAACTATGTTCGGGGACGTCTCGAACAGATTCAAGGCACAGTAACTAAAATTGCCGCCGGCAACATGCAGGATCTGGAAGAATATGAAAAAATCGGCGCCAGGTCACCGCAGGACAAACTTGTTCCGGGCTTTATTCAGATGATGCAGAACCTCAACCGCCTTATCGCCGATATTGAGATGATGGCCGCCGCCGGACAAAATGGTCAACTGGACGCAAGAGCCGACGAATCAAGCCATGATGGAGCTTTCCGTAATATCGTCGCCGGAGTAAACAACCTGATGAAATCAATTGCCTTCCCGCTCAAGGAAGTCGGCAACGTCATGGAAACCGTCGCCACCGGCGACCTGACCCGGCGAGTATCGGGAACTTATCAAGGGGAATTCGGACGCCTGAAAAATCATATCAACAGTTCCGTCAACAGTATCGACGAAGCAATCCGGCAGGTCAGCGAGGCGGTATCTCAGGTGAACGCCGGCGGCATTCAGATATCTGACGCCAGTCAATCGCTTTCACAGGGAGCCACCGAACAGGCCGCGTCGCTGGAGGAGGTTTCCAGTTCGCTCAACGAAATCGGATCCCAAGTCACAGCAAATGCCGGTAACGCCACCAAGTCCAATGACCTCTCACAAAATGCCAGCGCCAACGCCGAGGCGGGCTTCAGGGAAATGAAGTCAATGGTTGCGGCTATGAATGACATCAACGATTCCAGCCAACAGATCGCAAAAATCATCCAGATTATTGACGAGATCGCCTTCCAGACCAATCTGCTGGCGTTGAACGCAGCGGTGGAAGCCGCCCGCGCCGGTGCTCACGGCAAAGGGTTTGCGGTGGTCGCCGAAGAAGTACGCAACCTGGCCGGACGCAGTGCCAAAGCGGCCAAAGAAACAGCAGAAATGATCGGAGTTTCGTTGGAAAAAGTCGAAAATGGCCTGAATATCGTCAATAACTCAGCCCAGTCTTTTGAAAAGATCGTCAGCAATATCGCCGAGGTCAGCGAAATTGGCGGCAGCATTGCCGAGGCATGCAATCAACAGGCGGAAGGCATTGCCCAGATCAATCTCGGTTTGACCCAGATCGACCAGGTCACACAGCAGAATACCGCCCATGCAGAGGAAACCGCGGCGGCGGCGGAGGAACTGGCGGGGCAATCGACACATCTCCAGTCGCTCATTAACCATTTCCGCGTTACCGTAAAATAAAAAACAGTGGTCGCCGGCAATTATCCAGTACGACCACCGCATCCATTATTTAACAATAAAAATATCGGTCAGCTCCGGCGAGACCGATATTTTGTTTACTCCTGCCGCCATTTCGTAAACCAGCCCGGAGAATATCCCGGTCATAACGGCGCCACTCTCAAGTTCAAGTTCAACTTCTGCTTCACGCTTGTCGCGATTCATCATAACCACATACGCAGGCTGCGACTCACCCCGGAAAAACAAAGCATCCACATGGACAAACGCATCTTCCGCCGTAATATTCAGTGTGGCGGGAATTGCCGTTTCCCGGCAAATACGGCCGATAAAACGCTGAAAATCCTCCGGCCATTCCGATGCTCCTACACCCGGGTTACAGGCGCAATAATAGATTTTTCCTTTACCATAAGAACGGGAAATAACACAGGGAATGCCAGATTCGAACTCTCCTTCAGAAGTTATCCCCTCGCCAGACAGCCCGGCATAGCGCCCGCCGCCCAGCAACAGGGCTCCATCTTTGAGCATCACCGGAAAATATTTTCCTCCATGACAGCCACAGGCGGTCATGGCCTTTTTAACGTCATCATTCTGTACCGCCGCATCAGCGAATGACCGCGAATGATCCTGCGGCAAATGCAACGGCGAACGTGAATCGAACTCATGAAATGCCCAAGCCTTGTCAAGTCCCAGACCGGGAACATTTTCACTATGCCGCCCGATAGTGTCGTCATACCCTCCAATATGCGCCTCGGAAAGCAATATCCCTCCCGACTCGACCCAACAACGGACTGCTTCAGCCTCAGCTTCCGACAACAGATAAGGCGATGGTAGCACCAACATACGATAGGCACCCAGCCCGCCGTTGACAAGGATTTCACTATTGATAAATTCATAGCGGCGGTTGTTCCAGTAAAACGCATCGCAGTAAGCCGCCAGTTCCTGCCCCAGTTCGGCAAGCTTACCGGCGCAGTAGTGAAACAATTCATTGCGACGGCTTTTCAGTATTGCCACCTCACAGGGGAGCGTAAAAGATTGCATCAGTCGGGAAAAATGCGGTTCAAGCCGCCGACTGAACTCACGTATGGCACCGGTAATCGGCCGGTCACTGCCATCGGGGTTGATTACGCCCCAAGCCGGAGCTTCTGTCCCCAGCGACTCAGGACGATACTGCCAGAACATGAATCCTTTGATTCCCATGCCAAGCTGCGGCAGAAAATCCTTCAGCAGCATCGGCAGTTCCAGTTTGCGCTGGTGCATGCCGACTTCGCCGAAATTCAGGTGGCTTTCAACATTATAGCAGACTTTTCCCCTCGCCCCGGACAGTACCAGCTTGGGAACCATTGCCCCTCCGTTCATAGTCGAGGCAAAAACGTCGCACTCCTTTGCCATGTCAAAATCATCAGAGCAACACGACACCGTATTCCAGATATTCAGATCATTGGGAACCACGTGCAGATAGTTGATCTTATCCGGGGAATACTCCGCCGCCATCCGCAACCGCATCGAGGCTTCGGCGGTCATGGTTTCTACATGAAATTCGCGCCAATCGACAAAGTCGTTGATCGCCCGTTCACCACGCGGCATTTCCACCTCGTCCCAGTCAAGATAACACCGCCCCCAAACCCGGTTAAGATGTTCCAGTGAACCGTATTTCCTTTCCAACCACCGGGTAAACGCCTGACGGCAGTTATCGCAGTAACAGGCCAATTTTTCGGTCTTCACCGGATAACGCTGTGGGAAACAGAGTTCCGGCTCGTTCCAAACGTCCCACATGGTCAATGCCGGATGGGCGTTGAAATGAACAAATGTTTCCCGCAGAAAGCGGATGCGTTCCTCTCTGGCGCCGGGATGGTTGTAGCAGGGACCAGGGTGGCCGCCGATCTGGCGGTGTCCAACGGCATAAGGCTCCACCACCGTACCGTCGTTAAGAATCATTTTCGCATCGGGGTATTTGCGGTAAAGCCATACCGGAGCCACATCAAGGATCAGATTAAGCGTGACCATCAAGCCGTTTTCAGCAGCCATATCCATCAGTTGATCGGTATCGTCAAAGTAAAAGCTGTTTTCCGTGCGCTGGCTCCAGCGCCATTGTACCCAGTATTTCACCGAATTAAACCCGAGTTCTCGCATTTTTTTCAAATCATCACGCCAATACCTGGCCTCCGGAGTGGGAGCTCGATGGTATTGGGCTCCCCAGACAAATGGATATTGTTTTTTCATGGCTAAGGTCAACCGTTTCTTTTATTACTTCTTAAGTGTGTTGCTTCGTATGATAATGTTCTTAATATTGACCCCCTTACGGGCCAACGTGGAAAATTTTCCGGTTATATAGTTACCTTCTATAACCACATTGCAGCTGTTGAGGATGTCGAAAACCGGAGCATCAACGGTACCGTCAGAGGAAATCGCATTGCCTTTAACTTTCAAGCCGTCAACACCGTTAATGACCATTAGAGGACTTTTTCCGTTATTCCACAGATTAACGTGATTGTTCTGAAACACGAAATGCGCCATCGGCTGAGATTTTGCTTTCACATCAAAGGCACCGTTGAAAGACAGCACACTTTTCGCCAGACTATTAAAGGTATTGTCACGAAAAATGATGTTGCGGGGCTGAAATCCCTCCCCTCCCATCCAGGAGGGATGCAACTCCTGGCCGATGTTCATCAGATAGGGGTGTGAAACCGAGTCATCGACGCGATTTCCGGCAAAAACCCAGTTCCTCCCACCGATCAGCATCCGCGACAAACCATCGCAGAAAGAGTTGTTGACGATGATCTGTCCATGGCACTGGTTTTCCAGAATAGTAAACATGTCCGCCACCTGATGCCCTTTGGCTTTGGCGTTTTCAAGCGTTATTATTGGGGGAAGTGCCTCTTTGCAGGTCATCTTAATGAGCTCGGGAAACCCCGAACCGTCAAAACCTTTAACTATCTCTACTTTTTCCACTGTCACTTCCGCAGTTATTCCGGCTTCGCCGGTACTGGCTCGAATCCATCCCAGCCGCCGCAGCCGCTCGATCACTTTGCCATGAAACCAGGTCGGAAAATAGAGAATGTTCCCTTCCTGCCGGAATGCCGGACGGAGCGTGTTGTGGTTGTTTATGAAATCGTCGCCGATGTTTTTTATCTCATTGTTGGCGATATATCCGCCCAGTGTATTGTCGCGGAAGTACAATCCATCGGCTGCCGTCGTGACATAAGCGCCATTTTCCGGCACCACCCGGCAGTTGGTAATGAACATGGCACTGCCACCGTCGTTAAGAAATGCCATCGCTCCCGAACCGGAAATTTCGATGCGGTTCAAACGAGTACGATCCGAATACTGATTTACGATACAGTGATTGCCATAACCGCGGGCATAGTAGACCATATGCATTCCCGGAGCATAAAATTTGCTCACCGGAATAATGTCTTTCAATTTGAAACGGTAGATATTGTCCTTGATATGGCTGACCTCCGGGGCTATAGCATGAGAGGCTACACTGCTGGCGACCGGACGACCGGTGTCTTTCCGGACATCTCCGGAATAGAAACGGCACAAACCTTTGAAACCATCTTTGTGGAAATATTCCCGCGTCGGCTCCGGCATCCCCGGATCAATAGCCACATCAAGAGTTGCCGGGTCGTTAACCGCCACAATCACCCCGGCGCTATAACCTCGATTGATGAAAGTTATCTTCAAGGTATCAAGGCGAACGTTGCGGCAGTCGTCAATAACGAACGGCACGTCCATGGGATTTTCGCAAAGCAACTCGGTCCCGGGTTCGCCCTCGATCAAAAGATCGGATAATTTCAGCAGACGGAATATCACCGCATCACCGGCGACCTCGTTTTTCGTCAGGTATTTTCCGGTGGGCAGAAAGACCCGCCGCGCCTTACCCTCAACCGCCGCCGCTATAGCTTTGCGGATTGCCGGACCGTCATCGGTCACTCCGTCGGCTTTCGCGCCGAAATCACGGACGTTCAACGTACCGGAACTCTTCATGTCAGGTGTTTTCTCGACGGCATCGCATTCCGTTTCCAATCGGTCAAGCAGATAAGCCCAGTCAGCAATTTCGCTTTTCGCCCGTTCCGGGTTAACTTTCAAGTCCCCCTCTATGTTGCTGCGAAGCGATTTGAAAATCTCGTCCTGACACTTGATCCAGGCGGCGAAATCTCCATCTTGCTTTCCCATCTTCTCTGCTCGGGCTTGCAGCTGTTTGCTGCGTTGCTGCAAAACGTCCATCGTTGTGGAAGATAATGCAAAACTGCTAAACTCAACGGCTAAAAAAACGATTACGGCAGTCATTGTCCGTGTAAAAAACATTGTTGACCTCATGTAGTATTAAAATCAATTGAGAGGCAAAGATGATCGCCCCTCAATGCCATTTGTTGCTTAATCGCACCATTGAATATCGGTATCGGCAGTTGGCCAGCCGGGATTTTTCCAGATATTATTATATGTGGCGGCATGGCCGTCAAGGAACAGGAAATTGTCGGTATAACGCCCATGACGGCCAACACTATTCTGCCCCTGTATAAAACCAACCACATAAAGGGAAAGGTCCAGTCGCGTAGGCGAGCCGATGGTCCAGATGTTTTCGGTCAGTGAAAAAATTCTGCTGGCAGCGCGTATTTTATTGATTTTCTGGCAGAATGTAGGATTGTCGGACGCGTCCGGCGGTGAAATATGGATTACATCGTTATAAATGTAGCTGTAGGGGAAACCCGGTGAGCAATGCAGCGACACCTCGATAATCGGACAACGGAATGCTCCGTCAAGTTTTATGTCCAGTGTCTTTCGACTGGGATTGACATAAGGGTTAATCTTAGCCATCCAATTGTTTTCCTGCAGATCAGAAGACGTCAGGTATCGTCCTTGAACCAGATATCCATCATAGTCATCACTGTAAAACTGCATCCCAGTTCCCATCTGCTTCATGTTGGACACGCATTTGATCTTCTTGGCTAAATTACGTGCATTGCTTAATGCCGGTAGCAGCATCGCCGCCAGAATAGCAATAATTGCAATAACTACCAGCAACTCAATAAGCGTAAAGTATTGTTTTTTCATTTTCATTCTCCTTTTCTATGTTCTATATTGGAATTCCGCTTCGTACGACCAAATTATTATCCAACCGGCAGTCGACCGGTTCGACGTCATCTCCTTCTATTCCGTTGACCAGAATCTCAACGGTTTTGTCAATCATCAGTTTGAACGGCTGGGCTACCGTGGTCAGTGCCGGATTCATGAAACGCGAGATCGACGGATTTTCCATCGTAATCAGCGATATCTTCGCACCAGCAGGCTGTAATACCTTAACGGTATTAACCAGTTGGAGGATATTATCCTCCCCTGCCAAAAATATCGCCGATGGTTTTTCGTTTAGAATCTGCGGGATCAAGCTGATTTCCGACTGTTCCGAAAGAAACCCGCTCAGCGACGGTTTCAAGGGAATCCCGTTACGGGAAAAAGTATCGACAAAACCCCGCAACCGCTCATTGTTGCCCCAATTTCTGGCATCCAGTACGATTCCGGCGCAAGTGTGACCATTATCAATCAGGTACTGCGCAGCCAACTCACCGCCTTGCGCATGATCACTGTAAACCCGGGAACATCCCCCTATCGGTTCGGTATTTATCAGAACCTTGTTGGTAATGTGCTTTTTCTCTAATATCTCCGCAATCTCTGTACTCCAGACCAGGGCCGCGACCCCCTCCAGCAGACTGTCTTTCAGATTGCCGATACTGTGCGGCGTGAATATCTCAACGCTGAATTTACGGTTGGACAGGTCGTTCAGCAACTTCAGCACCATGATGTCCATATATCCGTTCTTTTCTTCGCGAATACTGCGATCCAAATCCATCAATAGGCCGATCGATTTTTTCCGCGCCTGCATCCGGGGACGGAAATTATGCTCCGCAGCCACCTTGAGTACTGCCGCACGCGTTGCCTCAGATGTCCGGTCACGGCCGTTCAAAACCCGGCTTACCGTCGCATATGACACCCCGGTCAT
>QKAL01000152.1 GCA_003246475.1 Lentisphaerota bacterium | reverse complement strand
CTCGACGCCTTGCTTGACGGCAACGCCACTTTCCGCGCCGACTGGCTCGACGCGCAGGAAATCGACCTTGCCGACCCCTTGACGGTTCAAGCCCTCGCCAGCGCGGCGGTAGACATCAACGCCGTTAAATTAACCATCGCCGGAATTACCAATTAACACCCTTTGCCACGACAAGGAGGGAAAATGGACACTGCATCCACTGTCGCAATAGTCGTCGCCGTTGGAGAGCTGGTAGCTCTCTGCTTCATGACGCCAATGGTAAGTAAGGTCAACAAACTGTTCGAAATCATCAATGACATGGACAAAAAACTTTATACTCCAGAGGAGATCGATAAGGCAATAGACCTGAAGATTTACAGTCACATGAGCAGATGCCACGCGCATAACGTACATCACCGGATTGTAAATTCCCAGAATCACGAATAACACCCGAAATGGAAAAAGGAGTCTTATGAAAAAATTACTGTTTCCCACCGTATTACTGGCGGCAGTCTGCCCCATCGTCTTCCTGACCGGATGTCAGGCGTTCAACACCCTTGCCGGGGGAGTAAAAAATAAAAATATTGTTGCCGGGTCCGACACCTGGGGCGGCAATATAGAGGCATCATTGACCGGAACCGCCGAAACCGCCCCTTGCAGCATCTCACTATGGTTTGGACGCCGCCGGGTCTGGTATGCCTCGGTCAAAGACGAATCCAACGTAAAATATCTTCCTGAAATCGTCAAAGCCAGTAACAGCAGCCTGGGCATCACCGCAGGAGCGACAGGCATCACCATCAGCCAAGGCGCTTCCGGAAACAATGCTTCTGATGCGGAAAAAACAAAGGAGTAGCCGTGATGCTGCAATACAGCCCCCCCGTTCTTTCTCCGCTGATTCCCGCCGACGGCAACTGGGACGGCATAAACTGGATTCTAGCCGAAGACTGGAAAGTATATTATGAAAAGAACTTGATACGCCTGGAAATGACGCTGAAACGCGGTTTTGTCACCGACGGAGGCAGCATTCCGCAAATATTCCAGGGCCTATGCAAGCCGCTGGGCAAGTACCTGCCTGCGTTTCTTGTTCATGATGCCCTGTATGCCACCGAATACCTTTCCCGCGCAGAAGCCGATCGGCTGTTACTGGAGATTATGGCGGAACTGGGTGCCGGACGGCTGTGGCGTCACTGGGTATGGAGCGCGGTACGGCTGGGCGGCGCTCGAATATGGCAGGGTCACACGTATGAAAGCATCACCGCCGGCAGGAAACTAATTGACGGCGGCTTTGAACGGAAGGGGACTCATCATCTGCCAACCTTCACCCAGCCTCCGGAACGGTTTGAGTCATAGCAGGCGATGACAACGTCCACCGCCCGCCGTGCGTCCGCAAATGTCACATATGGGCGGCGGTGTTCCCGGATCGAATCAATAAAGTCTTTGATCTGGGCAGGATGCCCCTGACCGTAGTATTCTTTCCCGCCGTCAGGGGTACTTTTGACGCCATCGCAATGCAGCCATCCTTCCGCTTCGCGCTGTATTTCCGCGTCGGAGAAACGGCAATAGACGATAAGGTCGTTTCGCATTTCCAGATATCCGCGGCTGCCACTGAGGATAATTGTATGCCGCCAGTCTTCAGGCCCGCCGGAAGTTGCGCTGACGTTCCCCAACACACCGTTACGGAATCTCATGATAACAGCGGCGGCATCTTCCGTTTCAATCACTGAGCGGTGACAAAAGTTATCACAACATGCGCACAGAGAATCAATCCCGCCGCCGAACCAGTCAAGCAGATCCAGATAATGTATCTCCTGATTGATCAGCAGCGAACCGCCTTCCCCGCTCCAAGTTCCGCGCCATGGATCGGCGAGATAGTATTCATCGGTACGAAGCAGGCAGGAGTTGAGGACAATGTTCGTCATAACGCCGAAAGCACCGCGCCCGATCAGCGCCCGGACAAACCGGTTAACCGGCTCGAAACGATGCTGAAAAACACCGGCACAGACCAGATGCGAAAACTGCGCTGCGGTTTCGCTCATCAGATCAAGCTCCCGGGTACTGATTCCCAGGGGTTTTTCGCAGATGACATGTTTTCCGGCCCTTAGCGCCTCCACGACAATCGAAACATGGCTGGAGTGATCGGTACAGACCGATATCGCATTGATATCCGGATCGGCAAGCAGCTTTCGATAGTCGGTTTCCACCACCTGCACGCCGTATTGCCGTGCGATTGCCGTAGCCTTTGCTTCAACCATGTCACAAACCGCGGAAACAACAACTCCGGGAAGATTTTTTAACCCGCTGAGATGGGATGGCGCAATAACACCGCAACCAATAACACCGCACCTGATGATTTCCATATATCACTCTCTGTCTTTTGATTCAGCCACAACCGCCGGCAGATATATTTACTGTATGTGACAGATTGGAAAATGAACAGAAAAAAATGAAAAAATCCTGCAATAAACTTGCACACTCAGCTGCCGATCAGCGATTTTTCAGCATTGCTCGCTGGTAGGTATATATACCTTTGACAATACCATCGACAATCTTATCCTGGTAGGAATCCTCTGCCAGCCGACGTTCCTCAAAACGGTTAGAGAGGAATCCGGTCTCGATCAGGACGGATGGGCAATTAGCATTACGGATAACAAAGAAACGGGCACGTTTCAAGCCGCGGTCATATGCGGACGTCGCCTCCCTGACTGATGAATGGACTTCATAACCCAAACGGGTATTGTTACCGTCAAGACGGTTACCCGGGGCCTTGCCGTTGTTGCTGGAGCCATAGGTTGAGGGGGTTCCGGTCGCCGGCATTATAAAGGTTTCCAAGCCGCAAACGGACCGGTTGGTTGTTTTATTGCAGTGAATGGAAATAAACAAATCGGCTTTGGCCGCCGTGGTCATATCCGCCCGTTGATCGAGTGTCAATGTCTGATCGCCGGTTCTGGTCATCAAAACCTTATACCCCATCTTTTCCAGCGCCTTCTTCAGCTTGATCCCCAGGCGGAGGGTAATATCCTTTTCGCGGTAAAGACGGCCGCGGCCGCCTTCGTCTTTGCCACCGTGACCGGGATCAATCATAATCGTCCGGACAACATGACGGGTAAGTGAATAATCACGGAAAATCGGATCGAGCTGACGCAGGAAATCAACCTCGCTGAGCATTGCATTGCCGTTACGATAGACCGGCGGATAGAAGAGATGGACCAACAAGCCGTTCACAAACGCATAGGTCTTATCATAGAACATGGATATCTGGAATTTTTTACCGTAAAGCGCACAGGTTTTACTACTGATTACCGGCTGCATCTTGTAATAATCGGCAACATCGCGTAAATACACATAACGTTTACCGTTATACATGACAAAACGTACGCCACCACCCGGCTTAACCGCCCCCTGCGGTTTCTGGGCGGTCTTTTTCGCAGCCGCAAGCTCCGGGGCATCAGTGTCGGAAAATTCGGCCACCGCTTCTTCAATGGTCGCGGCCGGAACCGTGGTTAACGACTCCGGGGCATCCGGAACATAGACCCCGTCGGCATTCACAGCCGCGCGAAGCGCACTGCCCAACGGGAACAAAATCAAAGTTGTCAAAATAAACCAGCGCATAGCAACTTGGGTTTGAGATTATTGACTTTAAAGAAGAACATCAGATAATGTATGCCCCCCGAGTCAATTATCAATCCTTTTTAAATTTATTTCCGCATCATATGTCTCCAGCGGCGGGTACATCGCGTGGACGCCCGCCCCGACCACCACTTCTTCGGCCAACGAACCGTAAACAAACGCTTTCGCAGTCTTCAACACCTGCTTCCAGTTACCGCCAAGAGCAAACCCGGCGGTCAACGCGGCGCTGAAAGTACAACCGGTACCATGCCCGGCCTGAGTATCCGGAACCTCAGGGGAAGTCAGCGCCAGAACCTTTCCCTCATGGATTACCACATCCGTCATAATTCCGTTGCCGCCCTGCATATGACCGCCCTTGACAATTACACTGCATTTCCACATGTCGGCACAGTACTGCCCGGCAGCAACCATATCCTCGACCCGCCGGATCTTCATCCCCGACAACAGTTCCGCCTCGTGGACGTTAGGCGTCAACCAATCCGCCAGAGGCAGCAGCTCTTCGCGCATCATCGCGACCGCAGACTCCTCCAGCAGACTGGCACCGCTCGTCGAAATCATTACCGGATCGACCACCAGAGGACATTGTATCTTTCCTATTTCGGCGGCAGCCGCCCGGATGATTTCGGCATTGGCAAGCATCCCGGTCTTGATTGCGGCAACCGCCAGTTTGGTCCTGACCGCCTTGATCTGGGCACGAACGCCATCACCGGGGATAACATCTATTCTGGAGACCGCGGCGGGGTTTTGAGCGGTAACGGCGGTGATTGCCGAAGTACCGAAAACACCGAACGCTGCAAAAGTCCTCAAATCGGCTTGAATACCGGCGCCGCCGCCGCTGTCGCTGCCGGCAACAGTTAACGCCACGGGGTAGAAAGGTTCCTTGCTGCTCATTGTTTCTGACTGCCTGTATATTAATGAATTTAAAAAATCTGCTGTTTGTACGGTACTTCGAAGTACTCCGGGCATGCCGCCGTTTTGGTATTCGATTTATCCATAATAACACCAAAATCATGGTTCAAAAAGGTTTTTTTTAAAAAAAAGCGTTTTTTTTTCGGGAAACTGTAATAAATTATCTGAATCGTTCGTATTTATAATCAGACAGGAGTTAAATGCAGAAGTAAATGAACAGAATAATGTTGATAGGGAAAATCCATACCGCCAGATTGACCTCGTGCGAACTCGATTACGAAGGCAGTATGGAAATAGATGCCGACATCCTGAAAGAAGCGGGCATCCTCCCCTACGAAAAAATATTGGTGGTGAACCGTAATAACGGCGAACGTCTTGAAACCTATGCCATCCCGGGTCCCGGCGGCAGCAAAGTATTCTGCCTGAACGGTCCGGCCGCGCACAAGGGAAAAACCGGCGATACCGTAACCATTATGACATTCGCGTCCCTTCCGGAAGAGGATGCGGTCAAGGTTCAACCTAAAATCGTGGTTTTAAACGCGAATAATGATATTGTGGAGAGAAAAGGCCGCAAGCCCGGTTATTGATAGGGTTCAACATGCAGAATGCACACTCAAAAACTGACAGGCGCGCAGTGATCGCGAATCGGGTTCAGGGTCAGGCGATAGTTGAATATGCCATCATGATCTCGATGTTTCTGGGTGTAACGCTGATCCTGATATTGTTGATGTCGGTCTTTTCAGAATACGGCTGGCGCATGATCTCTCTGGTCAGCCTTGACTTATAAAACAAAATATCAATTCATAACTCATACAACTCGGAGGGTTGAAAAATGAAATTGAAGAGAAAGGGCCAGAAAGGTCAGGCAGTCGTCGAATACATCATCATCATCGTCGTCGTGGCCATCGCCGCGCTGGTGGTATTGACCGCATTCAGCAATCGGCTCCGCAACATGATCGCCGGGGTCGCGAACACTTTCGGGACCACCGAAGTGGAAAAAGGCCAGTCCGCTTTGGAAACATTGAAGGACGCCGGGGAAGACGGCACCATCGACATTCAGGAAGAAAGTTCGAACTGATCCGTACGGCAATAACGGCATCGCAAAACTGGGAGGACGTAACATGCTGGCAGAAAAATGCAGTCGCGCTCTTGCCCCGGTTTTGCCTCAGCCGCAACGGAATCAGAGCGGACAGGCCATTCTGGAGAGTATCCTGGTCATGTTCGTCATCTGTATTCTGTTCTTCGGACTGCTTCAGATCTTTCACCTGACGGTAGCGAAGATGATGACTAATTACTCGGCGGTTACCGCCGGGCGTTCGTCGTCAGTAGGGTTTGCCGAATATCTGGTTGACCGCAACGGCCGCTGCGGTTCGATTGCCGCTTCCGGGCAGATGACCTTTCCAACCGCACTCAATTCGTCCAACCCGATCGCCCAATATGCCGATGAAAGAGTTCTCATCCCGCAATACATCATCGGCCGGAGCTGGCTGGAATACAAGTACTGGTACAACGGTGACCACGGTTATGACTCCGACAACGACGATTCCGACTATACCGAAAAAGCCAGTTTCCACGTCTCCCAGAACCGTTCCAACACCGGAGCCACCACCGTCACCGCCGGATACAACAACTATCCATTGGTAATGCCCATGCGTTTTCTCCTGACCAACTCCCGCGCCACCGACATCTCCAGCGAAGCAACTTTTGTGGATTTTTCCCGAAATTTTCTCAACGATTAGCGGCGACTGAAAGCCGTATGACAATATTATACTACTGAGGCACATGACACCTATGAACGCGTTCCGTGAAAAATACTCCGCAGAAAACGGCCAGACCCTGATCCTGGTCTTCATCATCCTTATCATCCTGATGTTCGCCACGTTGTTCCTGTTCGACCTCCACCAGGTCATTAAGACCAAAATAAAATCCCGTACCGCGGTCGATACCGCCGCGCTGGTCGGCGCCGAGTGGCAGAAACATACCCTCAACGCCATCGGCGAAATCAACCTCATCAAAGCCACTACCGCGTTGTTGTCGGAAGAGTATGTAACCGGCGGCACCAGTGCGGACTTCCTTAAGGTTACCGATGTCAATGACGCAGCGCAGGTCCAAAAAGCAAAAGAACAGCTGCAACAAGTCAGTGACGCCGCCGCCAGCCTGACCCAGATACAGGTACGGCTCTCTTTCGTCGGCCCAATCCTGGGAATGGCAGCCTCACAGCAGGCGGCAAAAAACAACGGGCTTCCCGGCAACCCCGATTCCACCAATGTCGCACTGATGCACCTCAGCCAGTTAAGTGATGACACCCAATACGGCGAAGAGGTTCTCTCTCAACAAATCAAAGGGTACGAATGGCGCAACCCTTATATCGCCATGCTTACTGAAGTTCTGGAGACCAGTAAAACCATCGCCGTCGCACCCAACGTACAATTTCTCGGCTACCCCAGACTTTCCAGCGACGGTCTAATTTCCGTTGATATTCTGCGTAACGAAACCTTGTATGACGCCATCAACGGCGATGTCTGGTGCTATGTCAAGGACATCATCCGCATGGACTACGGCCCCGAAGGTACCAAATGGTGGGGCGACATCGAGCTCATCAGCGACAGCTCCAATTTTCCCGAAGAGTCAGAATACTGTCCGGTCGGGGTAAACTACCACAGTTCCGGCTACAACTCCGCCGAGAACGCACAGGCATTTTACGGCGATGACGGACGCGGCAGCTCGTCGGCCGAATCGCTCCTCGACCAAGCAGGACGCCTGACCGATGCCGACCTGCTCAGCAACAACTACGACGGCTATGATCCAGACAACCACAACGACACTGACCACAAATACAATCCGCTGGCAAAAATTGAATGGGCGATCTTCGACGCAAAGCAATGGTACAACTACGGCGACCAACAGGTCCAGAATTGGGAGCAGTATCTCCGCAGCAGCATGCAAGAGGGACTTACCTATCGCTCCGGCGCCGTCTTTTATGCCACCGCCAGAGTGACCAACGAAACAGTCGCCGGCAACTGGGAAAAACTTGCCGACGAAAAAATCGATGATGACCGCTATATCGCCGACAGTTTTGCGTGGGCAGACAAAGACACTGTTTCCAAGTCCAATCCAGCCGCCCGAATGCGCCAGGCGGAATACAGGATGAAAAAAAGCAGCCGCCGCATCCACACTACAGCGCTTGCAAAACCTCTTGGACGCTTCCAGACAACTGACGGCTATCTGCCGCCTCATGCCGCCGGCATGATCCTGCCGGTGTTCGACAAAACCTCAATCATCCCCGCTGCGCTGTCGGACAACCCCGGCGACTCGGAAATGAACAACCCCTATTTCATGGCATTCCTGAAAGAATACCTGCCCCATCTCGGCAGCGTAAACAGCCTGTCGGAAATGGAACCTTGGATGGATTCACATCCCCATGGCGCATGGTTTCGCGAATACCACGAGGCGTTGAAGAAACTCAACGACCCGGAATGGCGCCAGAAAGGCATCGACTGGCTTGAAACCGTCGCCAAAACTACCACATACATCGACGAAAACGGTAAGGAAGTCGACAAGACCTACACCAACGAAGACTTCTGCAATTATTGGCCATCCGGCGGTTCCGGTCCCGTTACCGGGCCGTCAGTCCTGCACTGATCCGGCTCTTTTTTCGAGTCGTAACCCCCACGGAATCATCATGGATGAGTGATTTTCCGTGGCGACTTACATTCCTGTGATAATTTTGTGAATTATTCTCGCAAAAGGCTTTAAAAAGAATATTCCCTGACTATATTAGCTTGATTAGTCATATGCCCGACTTAATAAAATTATATCAATTTCAATAGATAGATTTCAGGAGATAACAATGGCCGCTGCTGCAAACGAAAAAATTGACGCCAAGGCGCAAATCGATTTCCCCTGCATGGCGCAGGAATGCGAAGGCAAGATCAGCTTTAACCTGCTGGATGTCCGCCAGAAGGATTTCCAGGTCATTTGCCCGAAATGCCATACGCCTTACGAATTTGACGCCCAGCTGCGCGACAAGCTCTGCCGCATGTGCGATCTGATCGTCTCCATCCGCAAAGCCGAAGACATCCTCGGCAATTGTAACGTTTCCGTCACGGTTGCCGGCGGCGAAGTAAAAATCCCGTATGCACTGTTGCTGACCCGTTTGAACACGATCATCACGTTGCAACTCGGCGGTAAAGACGTCGATTTCCACCTCTGGGTGGAGCCGACCTCCCCGGAAACCTTTCGTTAATCATTGACAAAAAATAAAGC
>QKAL01000142.1 GCA_003246475.1 Lentisphaerota bacterium | reverse complement strand
ATAGGCCAATGCCATGAACTTTTAACTCGTCTGGCTCTTCAAAAAGTTGATCGTCAGCCAAAGCGTTCTCTTCTTCCCCGGATATTGGAATATCTGGAACAGGATTTAGAGAATAAACTTACTATTCAGGATTTGGAAAAATATACCGGCATCAGTAAAATGACCCTGATCCGTATGGTCAAAAAACATACCGGCATGACCCCGATGCAGTACCGCATATCCCGTAAACTGGAGCGCGCCATTTATTTTCTCCAACTCCCTGATATGTCCATCAAGGAGATTGCTTATCGCCTTGGCTACTGTGATCAATTTTATTTTGCCGAACAGTTCCGAAAATTCACGAAATTGACACCCACTGCTTACCGGGATCATCAAAAAAGATTGGCCCAGAAACATTAAAGTATACACAATAATCTGTCAGCAGACATCACAGACTGTCCTTTGCTTTCAATAGTTTCTTTGCTGCATCCAGAGTCATTTTGCACAGTAGATAATCTTCCGGAGATGACGGCGGGTTGACCTCAAGCTCTATGCCTGGATCATTAAGTTTCTGCAGTCCTTCGGCTGTACTTCCCGGTGTACGATGCATGCCGCAATATTCATCAAGAATATTTCCAAGCTTCTTCAAGAAATCCTTGGCGTTTCCGGTGCTTGTTTTTAGTCCGGCTAGAAAGTGTTCGCATTGTTTTGTAATATCGGTGGTTTCTGCATTTAATGTTGAAGCTGTGATTCCTGCCGCGTGTCCGAATACCAATACTTCAAGTCCGGCATTGCCGCCGATCCGGTCGCGACCGTGGATGCCGCCGGTTACTTCTCCTGCGGCGAATAATCCTTTAATTGAAGTTGAGCAGTCCGGATTTATCTTTACTCCGCCAAGCGTGGTGTGTGCCGCCGGTTTGACTTCTACTCGTAAATCTTTGTAGTCGGTCGCAAGCGGACGCAGCTTACGGTAATACTCCGGGTATTTCTGTTTGAAATTGTTTTCGTTGACGCCGGAAAAATCGAACCATACGCCGCCATGACCGCAATCCCTGCCGTTAACAATTGTTGCGGATATCAACTCAGCCAGTCCTCGTTTTGCCGGGACCGGGTCTTCGGGCGCAAGCAATGAATTTCCTTTGCCGTCAATCAGTTTTGCCCCCTCGAAAAGTAGTGTGGTGATGATCGGGAAGCCGTAGAAATTATCCGGGTATACCGTAACGCACGGTTCGAACTGAACTCGATGCATTCCGGTCAGCTCGACTCCGGCATCTAGCGCCAGCGCATAGCCGGTGCCCTGCAGAGCCTTTGTCCAGCTGGAAAAGCCGTAGAGTCCCGCGGCTCCACCTGTAGCCAGTATGACGCAGGGAGTATTAATGGCAACTGGTTCGCCGTTTTCAAAGCCCAGTGCTCCGGTTATTTTTTTATCTGTAGTGAATAGTTTTACGATGCGTATTTTGCGGAATGTCCCATCTGGCAAAACCTCATGATACTTTTTGATAATCTCTTTGCCGGAGGTTGTTTTATGGTGCACCACCCGGGGATAGCTTGAACCGACCGGGCGCAGCATGTCGTAGGTGCCGTCTGGTTTCTTGTCGAAATCAATACCGATTTTTTCCAGAGACTCAACCATTGGTTTTGCGTCGCGGCAGAGCCGTTCGACCAGTGCCGGATCATTTTCTCCGGCACCCGCACGGAGTGTGTCTGCAATAAATATTTCGGCAGAGTCCCCGGGCGCAAGCGGAGCGCAGAAACCCATGATTTCTGAAGAAGCTCCGCCTCCGAGGTCGGCGATGATCATTGTCTTTTCCGGCGACCGCTCATGAAGCGTAACTGCCGCCTGAAGTCCGGCAATGCCGCCGCCGACAATCAGGACATCACAATTGATTGTGTTTATTCCCATACCGCGCCTTTTGCCAGAGAACCGACGCATTTCGAGAACAGTCGCAGGAATGGCGGATACTTTTCTTTCGGGAATTCCCAGTGCCAGTTTTTCTTGCGCTTGTTCAGTTCGTCTTCACTGACGCATAGATCCATTTTTCGTTCATCAAGATCAATATCGATGATGTCGCCGTCCTGAACCAGTGCAAGAGGTCCGCCGAGACCGGCTTCCGGTGAAACATAACCGATACTCAGGCCACTGGAACCGCCGGAAAAACGTCCGTCGGTAACGATTGCAACGGAGTCGGCAAGGCCGCGTCCCTTGAGTTCTTTCTGGAACGTGTAAGCAGTGGTGCCGAAGCGCGCCTTTGGTCCGAGATAGCGGACAACTGCCACGTCTCCAGGCTTGATTTCATTGTTATCCAGCGCTGTCGCGGCATCTTCCAGTGAGTCATAAACTTTTGCCGGACCTGAGAATTTACGCATGCTTTCCTTTACTGCTCCGGCTTTGATGATGCCGCCTTCCGGGGCAAGGCTGCCGTACAGTACATACAGTGCGCCTGATTGTGATATCGGATTGTCGAGTGAACGAATGATTTCACGGTCGTACACTTGTGCGTCGGCATAATTTTCTGCCAGGGTTTTTCCTGTGACGGTTAGTGCGTTGCCATGAAGTTTCGGCATTAGTTCATTAAATAGTGCATAAGAACCTCCGGCACGGTCGATATCCTGCAGGTGCCACGGTCCGCTTGGGGAGGCTGCGACAATCTGGGGAACAGTTTTTGAGGCGATGTCAAAACGCTGCCACCATTTGATATCGCCCATTCCGGCCTCGGTTGCGATAGCCGGAATATGCATCAGCAGATTGGTTGAGCCGGCCATTGCCATTGTGGCGTTGATGGCGTTCTCTACCGCGTCTTCCGTGATGATGTCGCGTGCTTTAATGCCCTTTTTCAGCAGTTCCATGATCTGCAGTCCAGCACGGTATGAGCATTGGAGCAGTTCGGAACTAGTTGCGTTCATAATTGAGTTGCCGGGGAGGGCGAGCCCGAGTGCTTCCGCCACCAGGCACATGCTGTTGGCTGTAGTCATTACGCCGCATGCTCCACAGGGAGTGTACATGCGTGATACTTCACGTTCCGCGGTGGACTTGTCGTAGTTACCCTGCATGGTTTTGCCGACGTTATCGGTCAGTTCAATATAGTTTACGCTTTTTCCATCGATGAACGGCATGGGCATGTAACCGCCGGTAACCATGATGGTCGGGATATTCAGGCGTGCCGCTGCCATCAGGTGTCCGGGTACGATTGAGTCGCAGGTGGACAGCATGACCATGGCGTCGAACATATTGCTTTCCACAATCAGTTCGACTTCATCGGCAATGGAGTTACGGCTAGGGAGTTCGATGTATTTCTCGTTGCCCAGGACCATGCCGTCGCAAACCGCCGTTGTCATTAATTCAAAGGGGAGTCCGCCAGCTTCGCGAATGCCCTGTTTAACGCGTTCGCTGAGGTTGCGCAGGTGTATATGCCCCGGATTGTATTCGTTCCATGAATTTACGACCGCCACGATTGGACGGTTGAATTCTTCTTCGGTGTAGCCCATGCCGCGAACCAGGCCGCGACGGCATTCGCGTGCCACGCCGTAGTTCCAGCTGCTGCGGCAGGATGAAAGTATATCGCACATAATATTATTCTCCGTATGATTAGCTTTCCTGAAGCATGATGTCCATAACGCCGTCGATTGATTGGCCGCCGTCGACTGCAAAGACCTGACCGGTAATGAACCGGGTCTTTTCTTCGTCGGCCAGGAATAGCATCATTGGGGTGATGTCTTCCACGTAGCCCAGTCTGCCGACCGGGATCTTGCGCTTGAAGGCGTCCATTTGTTCTTCGGTATAGCGATATGATAGTTTGGTCATGATAAATCCGGGAGCGATGCAGTTTACATTGATGCCGTGTTTAGCGACTTCAACCGCCAGTGTTTTTGTGAACATGTGAAGTCCGGCTTTGGCGGCGCAGTAGGGCAGGGATTTGCGCTTTACCCAGGTGATGAGGCCGTGGATCGAACTGATATTAATGATCCGGCCCGGAGTTTTCTTCTCGATCATATCCTGTACTGCAATTTGTGAGGTGTAAGCTGCCGCACTCAGATTTAATTTGATCTGCGAGTCCCAGTAGCTCATCGGCATGTCGACAAAACCGCCGTCCGGTATGGACAATGCACCACCAGCATTGTTAATGAGAACATCTACCGAACCGAAATCTTCGATGAACTGTTTCATCATTTTTTCGCAGTCTTCGCAGTTTCCTACGTCGGCACGATAGGTAACTGCTTTCATTCCTGCTTCGCGAATTGTTGCTGCAGTGGATTCCGCACCGTCCTGGTCTTTAAAGTAATTGACGCCCACATTATATCCGGCTTTGCCGAACTCAATTGCCGCTGCCGCGCCGATGCCATGAGAGGCTCCGGTAATTATTATATTTTTAGCCATCTTGTAATCCTTTGTTATTGTAATTATATCAGTACTGATTTAAATATAAATAATAAAATTATAAAAGTCAATATATCTTCTAGTATGATTTAAAATAATTTTATTGCTGCCGTCGTGCGGACTAGAAGAAGTTCTCGTATGCGATTCTGGCGGCTCCCAGGGCTGACTGGTAGCCGTTAAGATTGCTTATGCTGATGTCTATGCCGGTGCGGCGTTCTGATGGAAGTATTTCTTTAAAAGCCTTAAGTGTGCGGTTGAAAAGAAAACCGTCACTACGGCTTTGTCCACCGTAGAAAATTATGGATTCCGGGGAATAGAGCTGCACCATGCTGGCGATGCCGGCTGCGTTATATGAGGCGGCGGTTGATATGATCGCGATAGCTTCCGGATTGCCGTTGGCGGCGGCGTGGTCCAGCGCGGCGGCACTGTGTAGTTCCGGACGGTCCGGGAGTTGTTCGCGGGCGATTTCTGCCAGTGAATTTCCGCCGGAGTAGGATTCAAGGCAGCCGTGGAATCCGCAGGTGCATTCGTGCTGGTTGCCGGGAATCAACATGTGTCCGATATAACCGATTGGCCGGGTGGGCTGACCAAGGAGTAATTGGTGATCCGAAATCACCCCGGAGCCGATCCCCACGCCGAGGCCGATTGTGACCATATTGGCGCAGCCTTGCTTTCGACCGAAATGGTATTCGCCGAGCACTGCTGCTGACTGGGTTGTCAGTGTGAATGCCGAGATTTGAGTGTGCTCGGTAAGTTTTTCCAGTACCGGAATATTCGCACCCCACTTTATTCCCCAGTTTCCGCCGGAAACAATGGTTCCAGTGGTTGTGTCGATGTTGCCTGATATGGCTAGCCCGATTCCTTTAACTTTTTCGCTGGGGATCTGGCTTTCGGATATAACGTTATCGTAAAAAGCGAACAGCCAGGAGAAAAAGGCTTCCTGTCCGGTGTATCTTGGAGTTGGCTGACTTGTGCGGAAAATAACGCTGAAGTTCAGGTTGCAGATTACGGCATGCGAGTGGCTGGAGCCGATGTCAAGGCCAACATAAAACGCGGCTTCCGGATTAATACACAGTGGGATCATTGGACGTCCGCGACCTGAGGGTTCCTCTTTGCGGGCAAATAGAAATCCGTCGGCAAGCAGGTTGTCGACAACTTTGCACATTGTGCCCCAGGAGATTTGGGTTTCCCGTTGTACATCCTTTTTGGAAAAGTTATTCTTTCCCCGGCGTACCGCATCGGCTACCAGTACAGTATTACGCATAATCTTCCTTCAGGTGTTCACATACCGTATATAATGCAAGAAACAGGTATTCCGGTAAGTTTCCGCCAAGGCGTTCAATCAGTTGTACGGCAATTTGGGCTGGTTCGGAAATTCCTGTTCTTTTTATCTCGCGGATTAATATATCATAAGTATCAGTCAGGTAAAGGCATTTTCTGAGATAGGCTGCTGATTTTTCTGTCCCGATCGCAGACGATCCGCAAGGTTCATAGGGGTGTCCGGTGATGATATTGTCAATCTTCAGTGTTTGCAGGCGGCAAAGGGAGTTCCGATAGCCTTTCAGGTCCAGATAGAAGCCGATTCCCTGAAGAATTGTGCCGTTTGCCTGCAGAGAGTCTCCGCTGATCAGAGTGTTGGTTGTGGTGTCGAGCCAGCACACGCTGTCGGTGTCGTGTCCCGGGGTGTGGATTAGTTGCAATCGGCCCGCTATTGTGTCGTTATCGTCAAGCAGGATATCCGGCTCAAGGCCTTGCAGTCCTGCAGATGCAGGGGGACTGTAATCGGGGAAGCTTGCCCTTATGAGTTTGTTGTATTTTAGAGGGTATCGCATTTTATCGAGGGAGCCGCGGAGTGTGGCGATTTTTGCATTCGAGAGTTCTCGAAAGCGACGGTGGCCGCCTACGTGGTCGCCGTGGCAGTGGGTGTTCAATAACCAGTGAATGTCTCCGGGTTCAAGATCTTCATTTTTTAGTGCCGGGATTAGACAGGTGTCCACGATTTCGGTGCTGGCTCCGCTGTCGATCAGGATATTTTCCCTGCCTTTTATAAGAACGACTCCGCTCCAAAGTCCGCCGAAAGGCGTTTCTAGTATTTTGATTCCCGGTACCGGTTCTTTAAATAATAACATTTTTATTTTCTCCTTGACAAAATAATGTCTGTAGATTACAATAATATCAAACATGATTTAAATCAATATTCAATTTGTGATTGGAGAAAAATAATGTCCGTAAAAAGTGTAATCGTACATGAGAACCGCTATGCCGATTCTGTGACGCTGATGGGAGTCGGTGACAGTGTGAAGAACAGCGGAGGCGTGCTGCTGGCGGAGGTCCAGATGGGAACTCCGGCAAACCTGGAAGTTATTAACGACCTGGGATTCGATGTTCCGGCATCGGCAGGCCCGAACGATTTGATTGTTGCAATCGAAGCCGAGAACGACGACGCTCTGAAAGCGGCCCAGGAAAATGTAATGGACCGGCTTAACCGCAAACACAGCGATTCCGGAGAGACATTTAATTCCATTAATGAAGTCGATACCGATGACGGCTGGAACCTCTGCCAGATCTCCCTGCCGGGTGAATATGCCGCAGCCGAAGCCGAAAAAGCGATCAATAAAGGCATGGATGTATTTATTTTCAGCGATAACGTGTCGCTGGAAGAAGAACTGCATTTAAAGCAGCTCGGGGAAGAGAAAGATGTACTGGTCATGGGGCCGGACTGCGGCGTGGGCATGCTTGACGGTGTGGCGCTGGCTACAATGAGCATTGTCAGTCAGGGGCCGGTCGGCATTGTCGGGGCATCCGGCAGTGGAGCCCAGGAAGTGGCGTGTATTGTAGAAAAAGCCGGTTCGGGTGTTTCCTCGCTGATCGGTACAGGCGGACGCGACCTCTATCCGCAGATCGGCGGACTTTCCATGATAAAAGGCATGAAGCGTCTTGCCGCCGATCCGGCTACAGAGGTGATTGTACTGGTGTCAAAGCTTGCCGATCGTGGAGTTATGGATAAAGTTTTAAGTGAAGGTGATAAGGTCAGTAAGCCGGTGGTGGCGATTTTCCTCGGCAGCGACGAATCGCTGTTTGCTTCACATGAGGTACATCCGGCATTCAGTCTGGAAGAAGCCGCGTTGAAAGCCGTGGAATTGATAGGCGGACAGGTTGCTGATTTCGGTTTTTCCGAAGATGAGATAGCTGAGATCGTCGATTGCGAAATGGCAAAGTTCAGTAACGAACAGAAATATATGCGCGGCATCTACTGCGGCGGAACTTTTGCTGAAGAATCGCTGATTTTCCTGAACCGGAATAATCCGGAGTCCAAACTTTTCTGCAATCTGAATACCCGCTATGCGACACAGTTGGAAAATCATTTGAAGAGTCAGGGACACGCTCTGGTTGATCTTGGTTCGGAAGAATTTACGCTTGACGCTCCGCACCCGGTGTTTGATCCGGAATTGCGTCTGAAACGGGTGCGTCAGGAAATTGCTGATCCTGAAACTGCGGTAATTCTTTTGGACTTTATTACCGGTCCCGGAGTACATGAAAATCCGGTGATTCCTTTTGCTAAAGCCTGCGCGGAAGCTGACCGTCCAATTACTGTTATCGCTTCGATTTGCGGTTCGGAAAATGACCCGCAGAATGTGAGACAATGCGTAGAGGAACTCAAGAATGCCGGAGTGATCGTTACCGGCAGCAACAACCAAAGCACTATATTGGCTAGCGCGTTCATGCGTGCCCTGGACAACCGGAGTAAATAATCATGGAAAAGAAATGCTGTTCTTGTAAGAAGATCAAAGTCGTGAATATCGGACTGCAGACTTTCGCTGAATCGCTGGAGAAACAGGGCGTAAAGGTAGCGCAGGTCAACTGGCGTCCGCCGGTAAAACTCGACAAGGAAATGGAAGATTTACTTGACTCACTTTTATAATAAAGGATTTATATCATGAATTTGAAAGAAAAAATAGCGGCGGCAAATGACAAGGCTGTAAGTGAATTAATTGACGCAAATCCGGTCTGGGTTGATATCCTGCCTGCCGGGGAAGTGATTGACGGACTTGAACAGAATATGATCCTGCATTCCGGTCCCCCGATTGAATACAAGGACATGGTGCCGCTCCACAAGCGTGGTATGGTCAGCGGTGCGTTGTTTGAAGGGCTGGCAAAAACCGAAGCCGAAGCCGTCGCGAAATTGCAAAACGGCGAAATTAAAATCAGCAGTGCTCTCGATCATAATACTGTTGGAGCCGGAACAGGGATCATTACTTCATCGGTTTCGATGATCGTGATCGAAAATAAAAAGACTGGTGTCCGTGCCGCCACTTTTCCGGCGGAAGGTCCGTTTCAGGGCGGACTCTGCGGCTGGGGACTTTATACCGAAGAGATTGCCGCGAATCTGCGCTATATGCGAGATGAACTGTTTCCGGTTATGCGTGAAC
>QKAL01000134.1 GCA_003246475.1 Lentisphaerota bacterium | reverse complement strand
TTTCGTTTTCGGCGACTATTTTTCTCTTCGTTCTGATTCTGGGTGGCGGTGTCGGCATTCTTGCCGCCAGCGGGATTGATATCTTTGCCGTCCTGGAGCAGTCCGGAGATTCTTCCGGTTCGGAGAAGACTATGGGGATCGTCGGCTTCATTGCTTTCGCGCTGCTTTATTTGTTCTCGATCACGGTGGCAAATTTCTTTAACTCTGCATTTTACAGCGAGATAAATCTGGCGTTGCATGGTGAAGACATTTCTATAGCGCGCGGTTTTAAATTCAGTCTATCACGTTTCAAAGCCATATTTATGTGGTCGTTGCTGGCTGCTACGGTCGGATTACTCCTTAAGGCACTGGAAGAACGTATGGGCTGGCTGGGAGTGATCGTCATCCGGCTTATTGGTCTTGCCTGGGCGGTGACCACGATTTTTGCGGTGCCGGTTCTGGTTCATGATCTTGACGTTACCAATCCTTTTATGGTTTTGAAGCATTCCGCTGGCGCCATAAAAAAGACCTGGGGCGAGTCGCTTACCGGTTTTATGGGATTAGGTATTATTACGTTTATGTCCGTACTTTTATTCGGGGTTTATGCCATTGGCTCGATTGTTGTTGCCGCGATGATCGGCAATAGTTTTATTTTTATACTGGCGTTGATATCAATAGCTGTCGCCCTGATCCTTCTTCTGGCGCTGGGCTACACGGTGGGAGTGGCGGAAAAGGTCTATATCTCTCTGCTATACGTTTATGCTTCGGAAAATGCGATCCCCGAGGGGTTTGATGAAGAATATCTCAGAAATCCCTGGAAGAAGAAAAAGTAGTCGAGTTCTGCGTTTTCTGCGCCCGGCATTGAAACGGGCGCATTTTTTTTGTCCGGATCTGGAATGGTGAATAATAAGTGTTTATTGCTTGATTATTCCGGCCTCCGGTATTATTGTGTCATCCTCGTTGATGAGGCGACGCTATCGATCAATTATCCGGAGGAAAACGTTGGTGACGGCCAGATTATGTATGTTTCTGACGGCTTTGCTGCTGTCGGGCTGGTTACTTCCTGCCTATGCTGACGATCTCAAGGATGGAGGCCCGGTTGATCCGTTGCGCGATAAGGGCATGAATGGCGATGTCGCCGCTCAGATGGAGCTTGGCAACCAGTATTTCTTCGGAGATAAGCGTCCGCGCAACTACACCATTGCTGCCTGGTGGTATCGTAAGGCGGCGCTTCAGAACTGCCGTGAGGCGCAATTCAATCTGGGATTGTGCTACGAAAACGGGTTGGGCGTGAAGAGGAGCCGTTACAAGGCCTTCCAGTTTTATTCCCTGGCATCAGAGGGTAAGATTATGCCTGCCTTGCTGAACATGGCGATTGCCTATATGCAAGGTATTCCTCCTGAAGAGGGAGATGGCGACACCCCCGACCCCGGAGTCCCGGTGGATCGCGAGAAGGCATTTAATATTCTGATGATGCTGCGCTCTGAACGTTTTATCCCCGCGTATCGCGAACTGGCGGAGTGGCATTTGACCATGGATCCCGACGAACAGACACCTGAAGACCTGAAAAAAGTTTTTGAATACGCCAAATATGCCGCGGAGCAGGGGGATGCCGAAGCAATGCGGATTCTGGCCGACTGTTATTTTCTGGGGCGAGGCTGTGCTCCCGACCACGCAGCGATGTTTGAGTGGATAGAGCGCTCAGCCCGGCGCGGAAACCCCGAGGCGTTGGCCAAACTTGCCTGGTGTTATGAGTATGGCAATGGCTGTAAACCCGATGAAGACCGGGCGTTTAAGCTCTATCTCAAAGCAGCCGGAGCCGGATTGCCGATGGCAATGACCAAAATCGGGGATTGTTATACCGCCGGAAAATATGTGAAACAGGATATCGCCGAGGCGATAAAATGGTACAACCGGGCGGCGGAAAATAATAATCACCAGGCTGTTTTTCGTCTTGGCGTGTTCGCGGCTCAGGGGATCGGGATGGCAGTGAACCAGCGCAAGGCAGCGGAGTATTTTCTCCGCGCCGCCAAGCTCGGCAGCGTTCATGCCCAATTCAATATTGCATGTTACTTTCTCGACGGTACCGGCATCCCACCGGATGTCGGCGCGGCGTTTTACTGGTTTTCACTGGCGGCTAAGAACAATGACGCCCGCGCCCAGCGGCGGCTGGGAATCTGTTATCTGCAAGGAATCGGAGTGGGAAAAAATAATGTAGAAGCCTCCAAATGGCTGCAGAAAGCCGCGGAAAACGGTGATGAGGAAGCTATCAAGTTGTTGTCGATGGAGAGTGATTAGAGATGGCAAAAACGGTGGCGGCGGAAAAAAATACGGAATTGATTGTGGTCAGGCATGGGCAGACCGATGCCAATTTGAGCGGACGGATGCAGGGGCATTTTGACTCCAACCTCGATAATGAAGGCATCCGGCAGGCTTTCCTCTTAGCCGGTCGGCTTAAAGGTGAGAGTTTTGACGCCTTTTATTGCAGTGATCTGGCGCGAGCGATGGCTACTGCCGACATCATTGCCGGACATTGTGCGCTTCAGCCTGTTGCCGAGCGGGAACTGCGCGAATGGAATATGGGAGCTTTGGAGAATATCAGTTATGACGATGTCCGGCGTGAATATCCGGAGATTATGGATGGGTTCAAATTCGACGCTCCCGAGCTGGTCATCCCCGGTGGCGAGAAGAAAAGTGATTTCTACCGGCGCATCAGCCGTTTTATGACAACGGTTACGGAGCGCCACTACGGCGGCAGGATTTTGGTCGTGGCGCACGGGGGCGTGCTCCAGGCGATGCTGAAACATGTTATGGGGGCGAACAATGTATGGAGTTTTCTGCCCCGTTCTTCCAATACCGGATATAATAAATTCATCCGGCGTCTTGACGGTTGGCAGCTGTGCTGCTGGAACGATACAGCGCATTTGAATACTTCCTGCGGGGACATATGAAAAGAAACGAAAAAATTTTTATTGCCGGCATGCTAGTTCTGGGACTGGTCCTGCGGTTGGTTTATTTGTGGCAATATTCATCCTCGCCTTTGTTCCTGCATGTGACCGGACCAGATGTATCGGAGTATCTGAGCTGGGCGAGGCAGATTCTTGCCGGAAAACTGATCTGGGATAAAGTAAATATTCATGCCCCTTTATATCCTTGGTATCTGGCAGGGCTATATTTGATCTGCGGCGGCGGCTTTTTCGGTATCCGTCTGCTGCAGTTGCTGTTGGGGATGTTGGCAATGATCCCGCTGTTTTTTGTGTTGAAACGCCTGTCCCCCCGGGGCGGGATATTGCGTTTTATGCCGCACGGCTATCTTCTGTTGTCGGTGATCTATCCTCCACTGTGTTTTTACGAGGGCGAAACGGTCAGTGAGGCGTTGTTGATCCCGCTGGTAACGTTGGCATTGTGGGCGGTTTATGTGGCAGACGAGAAGGGTATTACCCCGCGGGCGGTATGGTGGCGCGCTTTTGCCGGGGTTTTGTGCGGTATGGCGATAATAACACATCCGCTGGCGGTGTTTTTTGCCCTGTTGGAAGGCGTTCTGATGTTACTGCTTTGCCTGCGCCGCCGCCGTTTTCGCTGGAAAAATCTGTTGCTCCAGACGGTGGTGTTTGCTTCGGGCGTAATGCTTGCGGTCGTCCCGGTCAGCGCCTACAACAGTTATCTGCATGGCGGACCGGTGCTGGTACAGCGTAACAGTGGGTATAATTTCTATCTGGGAAACAACCCGGAGTCTACCGGCGGGTGTTACATCTGGCCGGGGCCGAACTGGGATTACATTCATAATCTCGCGGCGCAGGAGTCGAAAAAACAGGGGATATCTTCTGATTCCTGGTTCTACCGGCAATCGGTGGATTTTATGTTGCACCGACCCTTGTCCTGGTTGCAACTCGAGCTGAAGAAAGCGCTATACGTGTGGAACTGGCGGGAACTGGCGGCTGGTCCGGATCTGCCTGAATTGAAATATTTTACTCCGATACAGCGTTATTCCATGTGGTCGTTTGGATTCGTGGCTGTCCTGGCGTTGGTTGGTATTGGCGGACAATTGCGCAACTGGCGTTTTTTCTGGCGCAACCGGCACTTGCTGCTGCTGACCTGTGCAGTCTGGGGCGGGTTGACGTTGACGGTTGTCAGCGGCCGATACCGCGTGATGTTTATAGCGCCGGTATTGTTTTTTGCCGCTTGCGGTGCGTTGCAGATATGTTTATGGATCCGGGTGCGCCGTCTGGGATTGCCTCTGATATTGTTTGCTGCCGCCTGTCTGGTGGTGTTTGTACCCGAGCCGAAGGTGCCGGAGGCCGATGAAACGGCACAGGCCTGCACGATTATGGGAGAGGCGTATCTGGCGGCCGGTGACCGGCAGAATGCGGAAGTCTATTTGTTGCGTTCCCAACGGCAACTCGCGAATTGGTCACGCAGTTACAATATAATGGGCAAGATGTATGAGAAAGAGGATCCGGCCCGCGCGGAAAATTACTTCCGGCAGGCGATTCAGGTAGAGCCGCATAATGCGTACGGTTATATGAACATCGGTAATCTTTATTCCATGCGTGGCGACATCAGGTCGGCCGAGCCATATTTCGGCAAGGCTCTGGAACTGGCGCCGGACGATCCGCAGGTATTGTATAACGTCGGTTTCTTCCGGTTGCGCCAGAAGCGTGTGGGCGAGGCGGAAAAAATGTTCCGGCAATGTGTGGCGGAAAAGCCGGACAGCCGTGAGGCGATCAATTCGCTGGGAGTGATTGCCATTGAGAGTGGGCGTTATGCCGAAGCTGCAGAATGGTTTGCGCGGGCGGTTCTGCTGGATCCGGAAAATATTGGTCTGCAGATCAATCTGGCGGTGTCATATGCCGCGGCGGGAAAAACCGATGAAGCGGAAAAACGTGCCAATGCAATTTTGCGCCGGCAGCCGGATAATCCGGCTGCCAGGCAGTTGTTGCGTCAGTTACGTCGCCAACCTTAAATTGCGTAAATGGCAAATGATGCCGGTTGCATACTGATGGTTACAGCGCCGGGGTTGGCGGTCAGATTGCAGCCGCAGCCGACAATTTCCCGTGCTTTGTCCGCGCCCGGGCAGCAGAACTCGGCGGCAGCGTTTTTCCCTGATGGATTTACCGCGATAACATAGCGTTCGCCGTTCAAGGAACGTTCATAGACCAACGGATATTTTTTCTCCTCCGCAAACAATGCTTTAAATTCACCATCCGAAGCCAGTGCAGGGCTTTCGCGCCGCAGTTTTACCAGCTTGCGGACGAAATTCAGCAGCGAGTCCGTATCCTTTTCCTGGGCCGCAACGGTGGGACGTTGTTCGGAAGGATCGATTGGCAGGTAGAGCTGGTTTGCCGGTGATGTGGAAAATCCGGCGTTGTCGCTGCCGTCCCACTGCATCGGAGTACGTGCTCCGGTACGGTTGTAACCACCCTCTTTGGAAACCAATCCGGTGACGTAATCCATACCGATTTCATCGCCGTAATAGATGAACGGAACGCCAGGCATGGTAAACAGGAACGCGTATGCGACCTTGAGTTCGGCATCGGAGCGGCCTTGGCGTATGCGGCCGATATCGTGGTTGCCGGTGGGAATCGATACATAGCCTTTGTTTCTGACTACATCAAGCTGTTCCGCCAGTTCTTCGGCGAAGAGCTTGGCGTCGCCATTGCCGTCGCGGTCGAAGAAAGAGACTCCTCCGGTGAACGGGGAATTGGGGATACGATATGGTTCTTTGCGGAACAGGGATGTATAGCCCGGCAGGGAGAAATGTACCATGAAATCTATGTGAAATCCGGCAGGAACGGCTTCGGACGGATGCGACCATTCGGAAACCAGAATGGCTTCCGGATATTCGCGATTCAGCCAGGAACGATAGTCCGCCCAAAGTTCGCGTATTCCTTCGCCGGTACTGTCGCCGCGGACTAGAGACGGCGCCATGTCGACCCGGAATCCATCGGCACCCATATCCAGCCAGAATTTCATGATGTTGCGTAGTTCTTCGCGTACTGCTTTAACGTCCGGATGGTCGCAGGGCATTTGCCAGGGCTGATCGGGATCAGGATTTTTGAAACCGTAATTCAGCGCAGGCTGGCAGTAAAAGAAATTGATCATATAATTGCCGGAACGTTCGGCAAAGCCGTTGATGAAACGGTACCCCGGGGCGCCGCCGCCCCAGTCGTCAGTCCAGATGAAATAGTTGGAGTACTTATTGGGCTCGGCTTTGCAGGATTCCCTGAACCAGGGATGTTCGATCGAGGTATGCCCTGCAACCAGGTCGAGGATTACTTTCATGCCGCGGGCATGGGCCTGTTTGAATAGCTGCTTCAGGTCGTCATTGGTCCCGTACCTTGGTGCTACATTGTAGAAATCGGCGACGTCATAACCGGCATCCTGAAACGGTGACACGAAGCAGGGATTTAGCCATATGGCGTTGACGTTGAGTGATTTGATATAGTCCAGCTTGGCAATGATTCCGGGCAGATCCCCGATCCCGTCATTGTTGCTGTCATAGAATGTTTGCGGATATATTTCGTAAAATACCGCGTCTTTCAGCCATGATGGTGTATTTTCCATTGTCTTCTCCATAGGTTTAGGACTTATGTAAACATTTAATAAAAATATTCAATGTGGGTAACAAATCAACCTCTCGTTCTATTCATATCACAAAATGCACAGTGTTCGACGTCAGGAAGAGGTTGTTTGCATTGTTTTTTATTCATATCAGACTATATTTAGTCACCTGATAATTTATGAGGATGAGGGATTATGAAAAAGTTTCTTTTATATATCTTGTTGCTGTTGGCGGCGTTACCGGTAAGCTCCGGAGAACGGAGTTTTATTGATGATCGTGAAGACTGGGATTTCATTATAAAATATTTCAGTAAGACCTTTCCGCGCCGAAAAATGACGATGGATAAACTTAAAGCCGGAGTTGACCGGGAGTTTAAAGATTTCGATCAGGAATGCGCCAAGGTTGACAAGCGTTGCGGAGAGTTGACTTTTTTGTTGTGGAACCGTATTGAGAATGAAGTCTTCGGGATATCTCTGTATTGTAAGCAGATAAGCGACCTGAAGGAGAATTTTGACGATCATATTGACAGTCTCCGGAAATTTCAGCAGATGTTGCAGGAGAACTATGTGCGTCTTCAAAATATGAAGCAGGCAACCACGGTACTCAATAACGGCGGAGATAAACGGGTTAACTCTGAACAGCTGAATCTCTGTCGCCAGGCGATGCAGGCGCAGATGGATGTTGTCCAGCATTATATCGGACTGTGCGACCAGCGTCTGAAGACGGCAGAACAGATCAAGATCCGTGTCGATGAGTTGAACCGCGAAAGTGAAGTCCGGCGAAAGCAGTTGATGGATAAGGTGATATTCAACAGCGACAATAATTTCATATCGCTGTTGAAAAGTGCTCCAGTGCTGTTTGAGTTGTGGGGGCTGGAAATTCCCCGCTGGGTGGCAATTCAGTTTCCGGACGATCCTTTCTTCTGGCGCAATATATTGCTGTTGACAATATTCATATGGTTGCCGCTGTTTTTGTCCGGGCGTTATGTCTTTATCCGCTTGGCGTTGCGAGCTAATTTCCCTGAAAAATATGCCAAGTCCCGCAATTTTATGGCGGCATGGGGGATATTCGTTCTTTCTCTCTTATGTCTTTCAACCTGGTTTATGTTGGGTGAGGTGGAGTTTTCACCTTTCTATCGGGCTGGCCAATTTCTATTTGCCATGGCGTGTCTGATGATGTCGATCGGCATCAGAGTCGACCGGGAGACGATGCGTAATTGTCTGCTTCTCTACTCTCCCTTGATTGCACAGCATCTGGCCGGGATGGCCTTGTGTACTTTGTTGATTCCATATTCTCCGTTGATTATTATAACTCCGATACTTAACCTGCCGGTGATTGTTTTTACCCTGATTCTGCTCTGGAAACTGAAGTGCCCCATGATGGATAGAGTTTTCGGCTGGCTGACGGTATTTGTCGGTATCGCCGCCATGATTATGGGTATGATCGGGCTTGCCTATATCTCATTTACTCTGATGTTGTTCTGGTTTATTGCTGTAGCCGGGATCCATACCGGTATTGCCATTACACGGCAATTCGCCGCATATACCGAGGAGGGTAACCGCCATCCCATTCTGATTTGTCTGCTGATACAGTTGCTGATGCCGTTGACCTGGTTCGTGATTGTCGGCGGGATGATTTACTGGACTGCCGGTCTTTACAATCAGCAGGGGTTCCTGCGTGCGATCATATTCAATAATCTGACCCCTTATAAAGATTCATTGAATATCAGCATGGTTGACCTTGTCGCGGCAGTGATTGTGGCGTTGTTCCTGAAATTCGCCATTTCCACGGTTCGTCACCTGATTGCGGTGGTTTTCGCGGAGAAAGCGGAAATGGGACTGATTCCCACCTTTATGACCCTGGGCTCTTATCTGGCCTGGGCCTGCTATCTATTGTTCCTTATTATTCTTTTCGATGTCCACCAGAGTACGATTCTGGTGGTACTTGGCGGGATGAGCATGGGGATAGGTTTCGGTTTCAAAGAGATAGTTGAAAACTTTCTCAGCGGCGTGATCCTGCTGGCGGGTAAGCAGCTGCGTCCTGGTGACGTCATCGAGTTCAATGGTATCTGGGGTAAAGTACGTAAGGTTAGTGTGCGCGCTACTGTGGTGGATACCGATGATAATTCGGTTATTACTTTTCCCAATTCGCAGGTATTGTCCAAGGATTTCCGTAATTGGACCTTAAACCGTTCCATAATCCGTGGCGAAATCGTCCTGGGGGTCTGTTACGGTTCGGATGTGCAAAAAGTGATA
>QKAL01000034.1 GCA_003246475.1 Lentisphaerota bacterium | reverse complement strand
TCCGGTATCTTCCGTAAACAGGTTGGCGGCATTGGCATCGAGAGAAAAAAGTAATAATAATAATGAAAGATGACGCATTAGTTAGTCTCCCATTTGACGTCATGAAGCAGAAATACTGAGGGATTGTCAACCACCGGGCCATAAAAACGGACAGTATAAACAGCTCCTGGCGTAAGAGCCGGATATGGTTTGTCCTGATTGGGGCCTGAACCATAGATCAAGGATGAAAACGGTATTTTCACTTTCTGCCAGTCAGTTCCTTTCAGACTCAGAACTCCGAGAGCGACCGCAGTATGGGTGTCGGTCTTCATTTTAAGTTCTGTATTTTCCAATGTAATCGCAATCGGCGGTACGCCGGAAATCGGTTTGATCAGAAAAGAAATGGCTACTGCGTTTTTCGGCAGCGCCGAAGCATTGATAAGGTGCAGCCCCTGATAGCTCTTGCATCCATTTAATGTTACTTCCATTGCCTTATCGCCGGAGACGGTTTCGTCGGTGAGTCTTGTTTTAGGTATGTCTTCACGGTCTGAATAACCGCTCCAGCCGCGTTCTCCCTTTTCAAAATCGTCAATCATTACGCTTTGAGCTCTTACAGTGGCGATAGTCCCTGCGGAGATTATGAGCATTGCCGCAATCACAGCCAGCTTCCGGGCGCTTGTCATCGTCATTATCCGACCACCAAGGAAGTTTCTGGAAAAATTATCTGCGATTCGTGTCTCTCTAATCATCTCTTTTCTCCTCATATGTATTTGCGTGTCATGCCGACTCCGAATTATTCCCGGAGCCGGCAGTAAGGTTCGTTTTTTACGTTGCTAAACTTACAAATCGGATGGATCGTTCACTACTGAAGCGGATTGTAGTATAAAACGCGATTTTCAAAAACGACTTTCCAGTTCAATGATTCGACGTGTCCATCGAAGAACGTCAGATTTGTAGTAAGCGAGGGATGCCGGTAACAGGTCATTCCATATGCGGCATGGTTCTGGTCGAAACCGACTTCTCCATATTGACCATAATAGGAGGCATATTCGGTTCGATCGGCCATAACCTGCCAGTCAGTACTGTCCACCCAGGACATTTTCTGGGAAGGCAATTTGACTTGGATTACCTTGTAAGGGCCACTTACGACCTCTGGGACTCCGTAGGAATTGTTGGAGAAATAATAAGTATTTCCTCCTTCGGATCTTGTTGTAGCCAAGGCCATTTTTGCATCTGGGCAAATAAGCCCTCTCTGCTTCCAAAATCTCGGATCAGTAGGACAAGACGTTGCTCCCAGATACTGCAGATACGCGGGATTGTAGTTCCATATGTAACCACCAAATGCAGCAGGGATCCACCAGTCTTGATAATCGCCGGAGTATGAGGCACCTGCCTGACCCAGCTGACGCATGGTACTGGCACATGCAGTACGTTTTACCGCTTCTCTTGCCCGGCTCAGGGTTGGCAGCAGCATCGCCGCCAGAATGGCGATGATGGCAATAACGACCAGGAGCTCTATGAGTGTGAAATTCTTCTTGCTTGCATTACTCATCAACATTGTTTCTTCTCCTTTATATTTTACGGTCTGCTTTTGAAAGAATAGTAAAAAAACTATTTTCAAAAACAGTTTTCCAGTTCCTTAATGTCCGGTTCCGTTGTTGCACTCGCTTATCGGGCGCTGGTATGCACGAACTGCTTCTCCGAAAAAGTGGGTCGGGCACAAGGCATTTTTATTAACCCATTCAACATGTCCATCCATACATGAAACATTGGCGCCATCGACATGATTCATTTTGGGTTCAGTTGTGGAAGTCGGGGCATAATGATCGAGAAAAACCAAAAATCTCGGATTGTCTTTGGAGAGTCTTGGCGAACGCGCCTGATATGTGTCGAAGGTTGCCCCGGCATTGCGGTTCACATAAGCCACATAATTACTGTCCCCTTGAGGATCATTCGGATTCGAGCCAAAAAATGCCGAGGTCGATTCCTTGGCGGAAGGACATGCTACCAGAGAGTCAGTCACGCCATATCCAAAGAAGGCTTGGGCTGCTGATAATGTCGCGGCATTTGAAAACGCATCTTCCGTAATGGCTTTCCAGGCATGCGGCGCTGGAGTGTAATTGCCTATGATCGGAAGACGGCCATCATAATCCTCTGCATAAGAAAGAACAAATAATGTAAGCTGTTTTTGATTATTTGTACAACTGATACGCTTGGCGGTATTGCGTGCCCGGCTCAACGCCGGCAGCAACATCCCGGCCAGAATGGCGATGATGGCAATAACGACCAGGAGCTCTATGAGCGTGAAATTTTTACTTTTTACATTTTTCATTAACATTTTCTCCTCTTGATGGAAAAGTCTGATTTCTTTATTAATTTTAATCCATACGAATGCTTGTCCGAGGCATTCGCATGGGTCACGGGGGATATTGCTTTTCTACCGCAATATCAGTTCATTGAATTCCGATATTTTTTTGCTTCCTCTGATGCCGTCGCCCCAGGTCAGGAAGCCATGACGTCCATCCGGTCCGCCGCTGTTCAGCAGCAGCGCGCAGCGAATTTTCATGCCGGGACGAAATTCGTCCACGCCCAATTCGCTTGCGGGAATGAACAATTTATAATATGTGACTCTCTTTCTGTCATCGCGGTTCCATTCGAATTTGACGTTGTTTACGATACCTTCAGGTTGACCTACATGACGGTAAACCCGGTCACCTTGAATTCCGTGCGAAGCACAGAGCTCGATCTGGCGGGAATCGACCGCCGCCAATGCGACTTGAACGGAATCCCCAAGCCAGGCCATAAACGGTACGAACTCGCAGGAGTGCGCCTTGTCGTTGATCTGAACTTCCAGGCAGAGAGTCCTCTTGTCATAGCCGAAGCGAAACGCGGCGCTGATGTCCGGCTCGACTTGACCGGTCCATTGTCCGGAAAAGCTGTTCCAGTCATCTTTGCCTTCGAGCTTCGAAAATGCCGCTTTTTCCATTTTTGCCATCGGAACGACTGAAAGGGGCGGAGTTACCTTTTGTCCTCCGAGACAGACAGTCATCGGGGTGGCATTGCCGTTCTTGTCAGCAATTTCGAGGAGAACTACTTGGCGCTCGGGGAGCTTAGAAGTACCTTTTACTTTGAAATGGAATTTCTGTACTGATTCTGGCGCCGATTTTACTTCCGGCAGCTGGGTGACATCGACAATCAGTCCGGCTGGAATCTTTTTAATAACCGGTTGTACGGTTACGGTTTCCGATGAAAGGTTATTAAAGATCACCGGTAGTTCAAGCTCTTCGTTCTCCTTCAGGAAGATACCATCGCGATTGTATTTATGCTTGCTCGGATCATAGTCGGGTTGAATTACCACGTTTTGGGCCTGGCGTTCCTTGGGCTGGTATTTCGTCGCCATCTGATATAGGGTCATGGCGCGGGTGTTGGAGACCAGATAACGGCCGAGGCTGTCGGCGCGTAAGACCAGATAACACAAGCCGTCGTCCATCGGCAGTTCACCGTTTTGCAATTGCAGTTCGCGACCGTCCGCACCGAGAATTTTTTCCGGTTTCATTCCGGCGGGCAAAGTGATATGGACGCGCTTATAGGCGTCGGGATCCAGCGAACCCCAGTCGCCCGCTATTTTTCGGGCATAGGATTTATATACCCAGACAATCGCAGTCTTGCCGTCGGAGAAAACCCGGCAGAGGTCGGAACCTGCCAGTTTAATGTCGCCGACATACTTTTTATGCGAAAACAGACGTACCGCCGTCACATAGGCGCCCATGGAGCGAAGCGGCGCATGGCGCTGGTCGAACATAGAGAAGTTGAAGATGGATTCAACGTGCCAGATGACAAAGAACGGGAAATATTTCTGTATGCCCAGAGCCCGGGATTCAATTGCCTTGCCCGTGATTTCCTGCGCGCTGAACATTCCCTGATTTACTGCAGGACGTGCCGGTCCGCTTGGCCACGGACGTCCGGATTCCGTAATCCATAAGGGGAATCCCGGTGTTCTTCCCGCCTCTTTTTCCTGCTTGCGGAGCAGATACATCTGCTGTTCGAGATCCTGCGGATTACGATAAGTATGAAAACTGAAAGCATCGCAATCGTCCAGCAGACCTCCGGCGATAAGATTCCGGTAGTATGGCGTTGTTTCCTGCGGGATTGCCAGTACCCCGCCAATCACCTTGGTTTTCAGTCCTGCCAGACGGAATGTTGTCGAGAAATTCTTGGTCAGGGCGATAAAAAATTCAGCGGGAAAGTCATTGCCGAAACCGATATCCGGTTCATTCCAGACCTCCATTGCTTCAATGGCTGGGAATTGCCGGCAGATGTCGCGCCAGCTTTTTGAGGTGGCGAGATAATCGCGCGGATAAACGTTGCTGCCGTAGGAGTAACCTTTCTGACTGGTGGCGCTTACTTCGAAATTGTCCTCTTCGGTCAATAACCGCTTGTTCCATGCCGGCGTGTCATGGAACACGTCCAGGACATGAAGCCCTTCCTGTCTTGACCATTCCAATATTTTCGCGTAATCACCGCAATTGAAGTCCATCCTATTCCGTTCCGGGTGCAGTTCCGCCCAGCGAAAACGGTCTCTCCCCCATGAGATTCCGCTACCGATCAGGAAGCGCATATAACCGCGCCGGAAGTCGCCGCCAGTGCCCCACCAAGAAAGGGATTCGTCCATTCCCCAGTAGGGATCGGCTTTGAACTTAAGCGGGAATGCGGTTATGAAAGAGATATCACCTTCTGCAATATGCAGGTCAAAATAACCTTCGGTTTCAGGTGCCTTGAGCTGTACCTTGGCGGCCCGGCAATTGAGGGTCCCCTCGCGGACTGTTTTCCCGCTGTAGTCAGACAACTTATAGGCGACTTCGCCATCCGGTCCGATCAGAGGAATCGTTATGGTTCCCCCGGGCGTAACGAGAAGGGTTTCCGGATCCAGAACCGGCGGCAGGCAATGATATGCCGTTCCGGCTACCGGTTTGTTCTTCATCAGAATATCAATTTTTTTTATTTCCAGAAAAGAACTTCCATCGGCGCCAGACGTGGGTTTACGAACCAGGCATCCGACGTATTTGATTCCCGGGGAAAAGGTTTTGTTGTCTGGGCCGCCCCAGCTGCATGGACTGAAATTCAATGGCAGTTCAATCGTCTGCCATTGGGGCGTTTGCTTGACGGGGAGCTGGTATTGGTGCATCTTGCCGGCCCCATCCTGGATCCGAAACGTCACGGCATTGCCATTGGTCCGCAGATTGATGAGGAGTTTTTCCGCCGGAGGCAGTGAGAGCTGTCCGGCAAGGAATGCCATGACGTAGTCGCCGCCCTTGCTGAAATTCCCATCCAGGCGGAGTGTTTCGTCCTTAGGCCATGACAAGTTGCCGGTGGCTCCGGGAAATTCAACTCCCGGATAATATGACCACCAGACCTTGTTCAACGGCAATTCCAAACCTTTGCCGCAGAAGGGTAACCAACAACAGATAACAAAAAGTGATATTATGAAAGTTCTTTTCATGAGATGTCCAATCAATTTGCTTCAATTAACGCCAGAGCATTTGCCTGATTGTATCCGGCGTATACCTTTCCGCTTACCCAGCGGGCGCTTCCGTTATACTGCATTACAGTCGTACCGTGTCCGTGTTTGGAAGTAATGCCTGCATCGAGAATGATACCGCCGGTCATGCAATAGGTGATGACTTCGTTTTTCATCTTAGACATGCGTGGCAGAGTTCCGAACTCCCAACGCGCCTGATACGGGTCACGGGCGTAGATATAGTCACCCCAGATCCAGCCGATTGTCTTATCGCCCGCCGGCGTTGCCACATATCCGTCTCTGGTGCTGGTGCATTTCAGCGTCCCGGGAATGTTTTCAAAAGTTGCCGCAGTATCAAGTTTGTCAGTTGGTACGGCAAAATTGGCGGCCCCGACAAAGCGGTTGTTCACCGCGCATTGTCTTGGATCGATGAAGATGTTGTTGTAAAACGTTGAAACCGTCTGTGGCATGTTCTGAAAGTCGTTGATATAGAGGTGCATCCCTTGACTAAGCTGTTTCTGGTTGTTGATACAAAGTGTTTGCCGTGCCTTTTCACGTGCGCTGTTCAGCGCGGGAAGCAGCATGGCCGCCAGAATGGCGATAATGGCAATTACGACCAGGAGCTCTATGAGCGTGAAATTCATCCTGTTTGCATTTCTCTTCGACATTTTTCCATCTCCGAATATTTTTTTGTTATTTTTAACTAAAGTTTTATTTTGTTTTTTGACTTATTTGTCAAACAAAAAATAATACTCGCGTCCTAGTTCCGAACCTTCGACCGAGGTTTTGCTTTCACTGGAAGCGTGTCCGTCGAACCAGACGATATTGGAACGACGATTATGCCGGTAGATCGGAATATTTTCCCATGACATCAACAGGCGATTGTTGTTCTGATCTGCCATCATAATGGTAGTAGACGGTTTCTTGACCGCGCCCATTTTTTTCCAGGTGTTGCCATATCTACCGCCAGCCCAATCAGCTGGAGTACCGACATAGCTGTTCAGTCCATAACATGGAAAATCTTTTTCCATAACTTCCCCGGCCTGTCCAACGGATTGGCAATACGCCAGTCCTTTCCCCGGAAATATTGAATTGTCGGCACCTGCGTGTTCGTATCCTGGAATGTATCCCATTTCTCCCAGCGCCAGATGCCATGACCATTGTCCTCCCTGATTCGCAAGGATGGGATTTAAGGGTATTTGGTCGATGTTGACGAACATGGCGGGCAAATATTCTTTATGGTCGTTGGCAAAGTTTTGGATAATCAATCCCCATTGCTTCAGATTATTGACACAGTGAATACTTCTGGCTACGGTTCTTGCCCGGTTCAGTGCGGGAAGCAGCATGGCCGCCAGAATGGCGATAATGGCAATTACGACCAGGAGCTCTATGAGCGTGAAACTTTCTCTTTTCGCGTTTTCCTTTAACATTTTTTTAACTCCTTCTTCTTGTTGGGAAATTATTTTTTCGTTTTAACGCATATCAATTACAGAATCGCGAAACGTGATCTTCTGGGACATAAGGATGTGTTGTTCTGGTAGATATTCCCGTTGCATCAGTCGCATCAGTAGTGCTACGGCAGCCTCAATCAGTTCATCAAAAGTATATTCCAGTCCGGAAAGCCGGGGAATAAAATAGTCGTTTTCCCAGTCGATGGAACAAAAAGTGAAAAGGCCCATGTCTTCGGGAATGCGGATGCCGCAATTCTGTAATGCGCTTACCAGAGCCTTGGCGGTCAGTGCCGTATCCGCCAGCAGTACTGTCGGGCGTTGTTCCTGCGGCAGCGATCTCATCTGGTCGGCGAATACCATAATATCACGAGTAAAAATACCATCCGGCTGAGTCTCATATAAGCAGGCGGGTTTCAGCCCCATTTCGTGCATGGCTGTTACAAAGCCGTTTTTAGCGTAAGTAAACACCTGATAGACGGAACAGTTGAACATGCCGATTCGGTTGTGGCCGAGATTGGCCAGCGCCCTGACGGCGCGCTTGACGTCGTTTTCCATATCGAAGCAAACGTTGAATCGACCCGGTTCGTTGATCTTTACCACAGGTATTTCCGTTATCTGCAGGTGTTTTTCCACATTTTCTCCGGCATGGCCGAAACAGATTATGCCGCCGACCAGTCCGTCGGTAAGCATGCGCGGCAATTCGTTCGGGTGTCGTTCCTGGTCAAACCATTCCAGCTGGAATTTTCGGAAACAACGCCGGCATTGACGGATAAAATTGGAAATTGCGTCATGGCATTCCATGTTAGGACGGAACTCTTCGTAGTTCTGTAAAATCAGCAAACCCAGATCGGTCGGTTTTGTTCTTAATATCTGGGCGGATACGCTAGGGTAGTACCCCAGTTTCTTCGCGGTTTCACGGATCCGCTCCGCCAGTTGCGGATTGACTCTGCGTCCGTCGCGCCGGTTTAAAGCCAGAGATACTGTCATCTGGCTTATTCCAAGCACTTCCGCAATGTCTTTCTGATTTACTGCCATTGTTTTGACCTTCACGTTTACGTATTGGTTTTACGTAAAATATAATATAAAACCTTTCATTTGTCAATAGCCTATTAACCCGGACGCAATATTTTCCGTGAAAAAGCAAAAGGGATGATGTTTTGTGATGGATCAGACGTAGATGCAGGCATGAAAAATGCCCCGGAATGGCCGGGGCATATGAGGATTACTATTTTGCGGTTTCGACCGCTTCTCCGGCAGCTTTCCAGCCGGCAATGCCGACCGGAAATTCCATGACGTTGGTATAGCCGAGTTTTTTCAGTCTTTCCGCCAGCTTCGGGCTGGCGGTACAACGGATGTTGGCACAGTAGGTGACAATTCCGGCATCCTTGTTCGGCAGTACATTGGCAATTTCCGTATCGGTACTTTCGTCGTACAGATTAACCGAGCCGGGAATGTACTCCATGCCCGTTCTCCATTTGCGGGCATCGACGAGGACGACTTTTCCTGGTGTGGTCATCATTTCGGTCAGCTCAACAATATCAAGCTTTCTGATTTCAGCGGCTCCTTTATCGCCGGAGTCACAGGTACTGGTGCATTTACAACCCGCCAGCGCCAGAACGGCCAGGGCTGCCACTGTCATATAAACGAAGATCGTTGTTATTTTCATATTTACCCCCTTTTTACTTTAGGGTTACAGGATACTCTGCCTGTCTATTAATGAAGATAAATGTTGATGTCATTTTTCGCAATCCCCTTTCCATTGGATAATGTTGGTAGTGCAAATGAGGTAAAATGTTTCATCGTTAAGAAATATTATTATTTTATCGTAATTTGTTTGTAATAATTGGATATAAATATAATATTTATCACCATTGATCGTTTATTGATGTGTAAATACAAATATTATGCGGG
>QKAL01000267.1 GCA_003246475.1 Lentisphaerota bacterium | reverse complement strand
ATATAACGGAACCATGAACCGCGGTGTTTCCGGGGGGTATCGGCCAGGTACCATCTCCGGTCAAACAACCGGCATCCCAACCGCCAAACCACCCGATTAAAAATAAACTTACGTAATTTACTCCCTGATATACTCTTTTTCCAATCCATCAAGATAATTATTTACATCAGGCCATATTTCTCTGTTGGCCCGATCCAGGTCATCAAGGCATTTCAGCCGGTAATGATAGAGTATTTCCTGAGGCACCAACAGCTTTTCCTGCCTCAAAACATAGTTCTCAACCTCAATACGCCTGCGACAGGCCGTCTCCAGTTCCCCCATGGCCTCCTTGACGTTATTGCGAAAAGATTCCGCCAGCTCGGACCACTCCTCCGGGGTACGGTCTTTTTTCTTCGTACCTTTGGCATCGGGGGTGGCATCAAGTATCGCCCGGTAAAAAATATCCAGTTCGTTATATATTCGCATCAGCGGCGGCAACATCTCCCCAGGACACTCACTCTGCAACTGCAACACGGCACGCCGAACCTCTTCAATCTTACGCTCCGGGTCGATTGTCTGTCGAACTTTAAGTCCAAGCTCATCAAGACGGCAGACAGCCGGAACTGTTTTCCCGTCGGAAGTCTTAATCTCCAGTTGCTGTGTCCGCAAGTCGAGAAACTGGTTGTAAAGGATTTCGGTTGCCTGAGGGTAGAAAAAATTAATATTTCTGGAACGCAGACCATTGCGAAACCAAACCCGGACACTCTCGCGTTCGGACAAATTCTTATCGTGAACAATACGGCGGCTCAATTTATTGTAAAGACGTTTTCCGGCAGTATCAAAAAAAATATCGACCGGAGGACTTTTCTGCGTGTAAGAATCTACCACCATCACCCGGAAAAAATCGTCCTGAGAAGAGGCAACCGCAAGACACTGTGACAATAAATATTCACTCCCCATTGCGAAAAGGTCATAAAATATGCCGTCAATGGGGGAATAATTGCCCATAATCAGGTCATCCAGCGACAGCCCGCCGCCGACGCACTCGATTGCACGCAATTCAAAATAGTTACGTCCGGCGGTAACATTAAGCTGCCGCTTTAAAACACATTGCTCCACCACCCCGGTCGCCAGCCAGCACGGCACCCGGTCAACCACATCAAGATTCTCGGGCACAACTCCGCTCTTAATCAGCAGCAACAACGACATCAGCCGCCGTAAAGCCAACGGATCGTTTTTCCACTTTCCAAATTCTCCAGGCAAATAGATAGCAGGAAATTTTTTACCGGGGACAAACTCGATATTTCCGGGAATATTGCGGGAAACCAGAAATATCTGGCAGTTGACCTCACGACGCGCCGGTTCCTTCTGAGCTGCGAGCCGGGCAGTGATCCGGTCAGCCATGCGGAGGTATTCCCTGACATCCGAAAAATCGGGATTATCGCCTTCAAAAGTCAGCTTAACACCATACTGTGTATAGACTTCCTCCGCTGTTCCATCAAACGTCAGGAACAGTATCAGAAACGCCGCCAGTATAATTCTCATTCTTCCCGCTTCCCGGTTAGCCGGTTACACGACTGCAGAAAAATCCGGATCAAGCCTCATCATCAATAAGATATGCCGGTTGCGAAACCCCGCACATGGAAGGCAGCTCCACCGTTTTTTCATGGCCGGCAAAACGCAGCGATGCCCCGTTCTTGCGCAATTGCCTGTTTGCCCACAACCACTGGTCCAACAGACTGATGATATCCCAATGCCGCAGAATCACTTTCTTGGGGCGCTCCATATGGCCGGCATCAAGGCACACATGCGGTTCGATACCACAAACAACCAGAGAAGCATTCTCATATCTGCCCGCGGCGGAACGAATCCACTCATTGAAACGACGGCGAAAAACATTCGACTCAAAACAGGGACAGGCCAGATCGGTATTCTCATCCACCTTTACCGCGGCCGAAGCAGACAACGTATCGGGAGTAACTTCAAACCACAGAGTTCCACTAGCCTCCGGCAACGCCCCCAGAGGGAATACCGTCTCATTTCTACCGCTGAATTCGGGCAGATGGCCAGTCCAGGCAAAATACCATTTAAACCGCAGGCCGCGCTGCGGGATAATACTATCTTCATCTTTGCGGCAATATGTCATCCGCTCGATCCGAATCCCGTTTTTTACCGCTGAGACTGAAAAGGAGGATCCGGCATGATGTTTTTGACCCAAGTTCCAGCGCCACAGGTCATCACCTGTACCGACTTCCCAGATAAAACCGTCGTCAAGCTCAACCAGACAGACCAGAAACGGGTCAGCAGACTGATAAAACTCATTATCGCCGTCGTTTTCATACCAGCTGATTTCAGGTACAGCACCACCGCATTCGGGAACTGCAATAATCCCGACCCGCCGCACTCGGCCTTCGATCGTGATATTATCGACTGAAATACTCTTTACTTCCATGCCGCCTTTCATGTCAATATCGGTGAGCACCGTACCATGATTACCGGCAAACTCGAAATTGCGCCGCACCTTCGGCTCAACCCCAAAAGGAATTATCATTTCCGTATCAACGCTACAGCTCAATCCGTCGGCAGTGCTATGGTAACGGAATTTTTTCACCAATCCATCGCCTTCACTGAAACCGCCCAATTTTACCGGGTCCACCCGCATAGTACTGCCATTGGCAGCGCTGAAACACATCGAAAGACCGTTGTCCGCACTGAACAAGGCATTGACTTCCCTAACATTGAAATCCAAATCTTCTCTGGCCATTTATCGCCTACTTTATAATATTTACTGTCTCGTTAACATCCTTGCGGACAATTTCCATCGGCGGCACTGCGGCATATCCCAACGGACTGATAGCCAGCACCTCCCATGGCGCGGCAACACCCGCCGCCAGATTCATACGCGCCTTCTCGTAGGCACATACCCAACAAGTTCCCAGCCCCTCGGCCGTCGCCGCCAGAACCATATGCTCCATGGCAATAGCAACATCCACATCAATAATGGGCGTGCCCTCGAATCTTTTCCAGCACAACTCTGCATTGCCCAGCGCCAGCACAATCGCCGGGGCCTGCTGCAGCCAGGGTTGACGGTATACATCGCATATTGCAGCCCGGATTTCCGGATTGAGGACAATCTGAAATCTCCACGGCTGACGGTTGCAGGCGGAAGGCGCCAGATTTATCGCCTCGGCAATACGCCGCAAAGCCGCATCCGGTATCCCGTCCGGCTTATACCCGCGAATACTGCGCCGCTTATTAATCACATCGTAAAATTCCATCTGCTCTTCCTCCTCATTGATGTTTTCAGTTGCCACGCCGCAAAACCAGGTCGATGACCCCTTTTGCTTCATGACTGCCCATCATTCGCAATATCACAAAATATAATCCCATAAACGAAATTCCGCAAACCGATAACGGTATCATGTCATGACCGGCCCAGCGCGGCAGAAAAGCCGCATCCTGCATGAAGGGATACGCGGCAAACAACCCGCCCCCCAAAGCCAAAGATACCATCAACGACTGAGCCAAGGAGACCCACAGGCTCCTGAACGGTAAACTACGACCCAAAGTCCGATGCAGGATTACCAGCAGAAGAACATTGTTCATCAGCGCAGATATTACCGTCGCCAACGCAATCCCCCCCTGACGGAGCGGCCACATCAGAATCAGATTCAACACGATATTGCACGCTATACAGATAAGCGATATTTTCATCGGCGTTTTCATGTCTTTCTGCGCCTGAAATCCTGCCACCACAATTTTTATGCTGGAAAAAAATGGAATCCCGATCGCGTAAAACAACATCGTCCAAGCGGTTTCCCGCAAAGCCACCGCATCGAAATTGCCCCTCATAAAGACAAAACGCAACAGCGGCAACCTGAACATCACCAGAAAAACTGTGACCGGCAGGCACATGAACAACAGATTGCGCAGACCAAAAAACATAGTCTCTATCATGTCGGCAAAATTCTGCCGCGCCGCGGATTTCGACATGCGCGGCAAGACCACGCCCCCCAGCGACAGAGCAAAAACACTGATCGGCAGAAAGACCAGCCGGTCGCAGTTGTTCAACGCCGGTAACGCATATTCCCCAAGGCTCCATGCCATGCCACGGTCAACCAGTGTGCTGATCTGAACCCCGGCTGCTCCAATCAACCCGGGCACCATTAAAAACCACAACTCACGGAGAACTTTCAACCGTCGGAAAGTCTGCCGCGAAAAAATCATACCCAGCCCATACCAGTACATCATCAGAAGCGTCAATATAAACTGCAGGATTCCGGCGATCAGCACCGTCTCGCTAAGTACCGCCAGAGTCTCATAACTTTTCCCTGCGTATTTCGGGCATAACCATACCAGTGCTGCGATCTCGAACAGATTTAACAGCAATGCCCCCATCGCCGGCCAGAAAAACACCCGGATACTGTTCAGTGCCGAACTCATGATCCCAACCAGACAGATAAAAATCATATAAGGCATGACCAGCGGAATTATACGCAGCATCAGAACCACATCCTCACGAACAGCAAAACGGACAGTTAACATCGCAGCCAGAGTACAGATAACGCAGATACCAGACAACAATAAGCTCATCGCCGCAATAATCAAGGTGATGGACTGCCTCGCCGCATGCTTGCCGTCTTTGACCAGCTCATGAGAAACCATCGGAACCATTGCCGCACTCAATGCGCCTTCGCCAAAAAGACGGCGAAACCAGTTGGGTATCAGGAACGCCATCTGCCAGGCCCCGGCCAGCGCTCCGCCGCCAAGGACATAGGCTTCATATATCACCCGCAGAAAGCCGAGAACCCGGCTCAATAACGTGGCAATCATCAGCCCGCCAGAACTCTTTAGTATACTTTTCGCCGCAACCGCCACAATCGATTACCTTTTATGAAACTTGAATCAACTAGAAAACGACCTGATAATATAATGACATCCCCGATTATTACTATTGCCGGAAAAACTATTTACGGCCTAATTCCGTTTCAATAATCGTCAAGTTCCGTTGCGTATTCTCATCACCGGGCCGGAGCCGAGCCGCTTCACGGAAGAAATCCCGAGCCGCCTCTTTCTGGTTGTTACGGATCGCCTTAAGCCCCGAAAAAAAATAATATTGAAAGCCTTTTTCACGATCTCGATATGAATCAAGCAGGCGATTAAGATAAAAATCAGTCCGCTTCCGATCATGTTTCGAGTCATAATATACAAACAGCTTGACGATAACATCATCAAAAATTCCTCTCTTCGCCAGCGACCGATGATCAATCCGGGGAGCCATAAATTCAAAACAACGGACCGCCTCCCCCTTCTGTCCCAGAAAGTAATAGGCATACCCCTCAAAATAGGCCGCCATTATATCATGTCCGGTCTTATCGTTTTCCGACATCCACTCCTGCTTGTTGTCCCTGAACATCGCCGCAACATGAAACAGTCCGGCGCTGTTACGCTCCTGAATTTCGAACAACCCCAGCTCGATTATGGCAATATTATTGGGATGGGGCCGGTCACAGGTAACACGAATCAAATTGGAAAAATCTTTCCATGAGTTCAAATAATTGATATTGACAAATATCAGCCACGCCAGATAGACAAGGAACGACAGCAACAACAACGCCACCCGTCCCCCCGCAATGATCCGCCGCCGGAGCCCGGCCTCCAGCAGCATGCACAAACCGAACCAGAGAAAAACCGACGGAATATAGTTATAGCGGTCGGCCCGGTCAATAAACCCGACCTGAAAAACGCCTATTATCGGCCCCATGGATACCAGCCATGCCGCAATCAACGGCAACAGTTTGTAGATAAATGTTTCCCGCGGCAGATACCGATAACTCCATACCCCCCCTCCCAATAAAGCCCCCCAGAACAGAACGATCATCACAACCACTCCCGCAGAAAAATCAATACGCGGATAGATGGGGGAAAGATCATAGGGGACAAATGCGGCAATTCCATACCAACTCACATTATGCACAACCACCGCCGCCTGACGCAGTAAAAAAAACTCCTTGCCCTTGGACCAGAACTGCAAATACGCAGTTAATGCCATCAAAAATATGGCTGGGATCAACCAGATTATCAACGTTTTCAAGTAATATTTCGGCCTTCGGTCACGCCGCCGCCAAAACTCAATCAGAACAATGACAAACGGAAGACTGACCGCCATAGGTTTTGCCAGCAGCGCAAGTACAAATAAAACATAAGCGAAAATCCGGCCACGCTTTGCCTCCAGGCCACGCATATAGCAGAAGATACTGGCAAAATACAGCCCGGCGCATAAGACGTCTTTTCGCTCCGAAAGCCAGACCACCGATTCAACCCGTTGCGGATGTACCGCCCATATCAGCACCACACTCCACGCCAACCAGCGATTGATACGGAAACAGCGAAAACAACCGTAAATCATCACCGCCGAAAAAACGTGCCAGAACAGGTTCTGTAAACGGTATCCCAGCGGATCAAGCCCCCAGAAAAAATGATCGGCCATATAACTGTACATCGTCAACGGCATGAAAATACCCACAATCTTATGGGTCCACCAGTAGCCGAGATTCTCCCACGACAAAGCCAGATGGATGTTTGCGGTAACATGATCAGGATCGTCCCAGCTGTCCAGAAAAGGCAAGCCCAGAGATGGGGAATAAATCAGAAAGATCGCGAACATTAGTAATAAAGACGGCAACGCCGCCTTTATTGCCTTCTCCAACTCTCCCTCGTACTTAAATACCATATTCCTTTTCCAGACATTTTCTTGTCTTGACCTGGAACATTCGGCAGCGCAGCAGCCCCATACGGGCAAACAGGAACTTCATTCCCGTCAATAAACATCCGATACCATAGATCGAACTGCGCCGAAAATTGATACTGGAGGCTTCCGCAAAATATTTGGTGGGACAGCTTACCTCCGCCACTGTGGTCCCGGTCCAAACGATCTGAGCAAGCATCTGATTGTCAAAGATAAAATCATCGGAGTTTCCCTGTAGATCCAGCTGCTCCAGCAGGCGCCGGGAAAAAGCCCGGTAACCGGTATGGTATTCGGAAAGCTTGGCGCCAAGCATCAAATTTTCGGCCATGGTCAGGAAACGGTTGCTGATGTATTTATACAACGGCATCCCGCCGCGCAAAGCATAACCCCCAAGAATCCGGGAACCCAATACACAGTCATAAAGCCCGTTACCGATCATCGTTGCCATCGCCGGAATCAACATTGGAGTATACTGATAATCCGGATGCACCATAATGATAATATCCGCTCCGGCGTCAAGAGCCAGCTCATAACACTTTTTCTGATTGCCGCCATACCCGGTATTCCGGGGCATACGGTAAAATTCCACCTTTTCCAGTCCCCGGGCTATGTCGGCGGTATTATCCCGACTGGCATCGTCTACAACAACCACCAGGTCGACAAACGGCTGACTGATAACCTCATCGTATGTCCGCTTCAAAGTCTCCGCCGCATTATACGCCGGCATTACTACTACAACTTTCTTATCATTATACATTATGCCGAATCCATACTGAGTTGATAAATTGAAAAGCTTGATTAATATAATATATTCCTTGTTGAAAACAAACCAACAAAATTACGGAACTGTATATTTATGAAGAAAACCATCTGGTTGCAGGTATTGCCGGCCATGATTCCGGTCATCCTGTACATCCCTTCACTGCTAAACATATGACCGGAATACCTAATGCCTTTATTTAAGGAACTGACCATCCACCCAAAGGATTAGGACAACGCAGTACATGCAAATCCTGCCGAAGAAAAAATTGAACATAGGGACAACTATAAACAGTAGAAGAATATTATCCCTCGCCGTTTCCTTCCAGAGGCAACACGACCGAAAACGTAGTACCACTGTCAACGTCACAAGAGAAGGACACCTTCCCTCGCAAATAACGTTCAGTCAACAACTTCATACTATAAGTCCCCAAGCCGCGATTTCGGCCTTTGGTAGAAAAACTGCGTTTGAACATCTGAAACCTCACCTGTTCCGGCATATCACCCGGATTTCGAACCGAAATTTCAATACTGTCATCGTAACGCCGGGTTTCCAATATAATCTCATCTCCTGCCGCGCTGGCTTCCAGTGCGTTTTTCAACATATTGGATATTACTCTTTTTAACAAATGAATATCGGTTCGAAACGAAATATTACCGTTTGCCTCATGCAGAGAAAGTTTCTTTCCCTGATCGGAAAATATGCGCAGGAACAGTACCATAAGCGAATCCAACAGTTCCGAAGAAAAGACAATGCCAAAATCCGTTTTCAAACGACGATCTTCTGCCGCTATAATATCCCGATGCGAGTTGATCTCTTCGATCAGCTCATTTGTTGTTCGCAATACAATATCAATGAGTTCTTCCTTGGAAAACCCCGGAGCAGTCAATTCCAGCCCGACCATCGATTTCAACGCACTTAGAATGTTAAGTATGTCATGGAAAAATATTTTCTCCATCATGTTTCGCCATTTCGAGTCGGATATATCCTTGATAACAACCATCGTATAACGATCCATCTCGGTTTTCGGCCACGATATGGCATAAACCTTCAATTCCAGCGAATCCAGTTCGTGGGTGGTAATAGAACATTCCATAATATTCATGGAACAGCGCGAATTAAATGAATTGACAATAGCCTGGGCCGCGCCGCAGAAACGACAGAACTCCGTAGTTCCACAACCGTTACACTCGGAAGCATGAATACATTTGAATATTTCCCCGGGCCGCTGCCCGTAAACATTGCGCGGATTATCCGCGCCGATGAAACCACATAGCATATTATTGACATATACCGTCTGACGGCATTCGTTCAGAATCATAATCATCTCCGGCAAGTCACCAACAATCTGCCGGAACTGCTGGTTACGGTCAAACCACGAAACATGTCGTTCAAGAGTATCGGCGTCAACACGATTAGCCGAGGCAAAATGTGTAAAAGTACTGTCCATCACCATCCCCCCAATGTAATACGTAAAAAACAC
>QKAL01000030.1 GCA_003246475.1 Lentisphaerota bacterium | reverse complement strand
ATTTTGATGATGGTTAAGGTGATGATTTGCGGGGGATAGGTAATCTTCTGTCCGGCAGGTGCTTATCGTTACGCCAGTTTGAAATTACATTTGTTGGTATGAGAACGGCGTTTGCTGACTGGTACTTGGATTTGAGCAAAAAACATAATGAACTATTGATTCTGATAAAAGATTCAGCTATATTCTAAGCCATGGCAAACATAAATCCAAACAGAACAATTGACGAGTTTTTTCCTGGGGCTGATAATGACATCACGCTGATTGCAGATGATGATAAGAATCAATCAAAGGATGAATTTGTTTCATATGAGGAAATCCGTCGTCTCATCGGGGCGGATGTTGATTCCTCTACCCTGGATCAATTTACCGGGATGCGGGTGCTGGGAAGCGGTGGAATTGGTTCGGTTCACGCGGTTACCGAGAAGGTGTTGAACCGGGAAATCGCTATCAAGATACTGCGTCCGATGTACCGTAAGCGTAAGCGTCCGGTTGGTCGAATTGTCAGAGAGGCGATTGTTACGGCACAGATAGAGCACCCTAATATCGTGCCAGTGCATTCCATGGGGGTGCTTGATGATGTTGGCGTTTATTTTACCATGAAGAAAGTATCCGGCGAGACTTTACAGCAGGTGTTGCAGAAACTGGAAGCCGGTGATCTAGCCTATCTGGAACGTTATTCGTCATCGCGACTGATAGAAATATTCATATCGATCTGCCAGGGTGTGGCCTATGCGCACAGTAAAGGGGTAATTCACCGTGACCTGAAGCCATCAAATGTGATGTTGGGGGAGTACGGCGAAGTAATGGTGATGGATTGGGGGTTGGTCAAATATGCGGGCGAGGAGGAGGTGATCGATAATTTCGGCGTCTACTCCGAAACCAATGGCGAAAAGATGCTGACTCTGGACGGGATGATTGCCGGAACTCCGTTGTTCATGTCGCCGGAGCAGGCTATGGGGCAGGCGGAAAAAGTTGACCAGCAGAGCGATGTATACAGCCTTGGTGTGATATTGTACTGTATTCTTACCCATAAGCAGTCGCCATTCAAGGAGACGCACGATCTGAAGGAGGTGTTGTCGCAGGTGGCGAATGGGGTGTTTGTAGCACCGCGGAAAGCGGTATCGCATTATGTGTCGCGCGAATTGAACGCGATATGTCTTAAGGCAATGAGCCGGAAGAAGAAGTGGCGGTATGCGAATGTTTTGGAGCTGGTTAAAGATATCCGTTGTTATCTGGAAGGATACCCTGTATTGGCGTATCGGGCTCCGTTGCACCGCCGATTTTTTAAATTTTGCGGCAGGAATCGTCTTGCCACAAGCATGATACTCGTGGCGCTGGTGACATTGTTGTCCTATTTCTTTGTCGCTACGGTATATGACAGTATCGAGTATGCGTCGTTTATAAAAGCGGCGGAGTTTAATGCGGAATCGGCAGATCAGGCGCGTATGCGCGCATATGCGGTTTATCGCCAGTTGCGGCGTATTGACGATGATACCGCTTTGCCGCATGGTAAAAGCATGGAGGAGCGGCGGCTTGAGAGTCAGTTGAAATATTATAAAGGTGTTTTTGAGAACCGTTATAACATGGCTCTGTTTTTTTATAGCAAGCTGGAAAAAAACCGTAAATCCGATGTGCGAGTAGATCGTGGTGTATCAGACATTTTCAAGAAACTGTTTGAATTTGCCCTGCTTACCGATGACATTGATGATATGGCGAAGATTGATGCTTTAATTCGGATGCGCGGAAAGCATATAAAATATCTGAATGATGATGCCCGCGAAGTCTATTTTAAAGCCAAGACGATGTTGAATAACCGTGGAACGTTGAAAATTTCCACTGCCCAAGAGGGGATGAAGATTTCTCTCTATAAAGTGGAGTTGCAGGATGGAATCATGACTTTAATCCGGCAAGGTGAATCGGTGCTGGAGGAAAAAAGTTTATCCGGCGGATCATATCTTGCGGTTGTGAATAGTGCGGATGGGGCGGTGGTACGTTTTCCGTTTGTTCTTGGGCCGGGGCAATCCATTATCATGAAATTGCTAGTTCCTGAAAAGAGTGTTCCTGAGATGGTATTCATTCCGGCGGGTGAGTTTATCTATGGCAATGACGATGGCAATCCTTTGCGGCGAACCGCGGCATTTCTTGATGACTTCTGGATCAGTAAATATGAGGTTACGTTTGGCGAGTATCTGGCATTCTGGCGTGAACTGGGCGGAGCGCGGCGTGAGGCATGTCGCGGGAAGCTCATGACGCCGGATCGTAGGTTTGTCAATATCTGGAATGATGAGGGGAAATTACTGCCGCAGTTTTCAGAGGCGCTTCCGGTGGTAGGTATAACCAGAAAGGCGGCGATGGAATTTTGCGTCTGGAAGAGTAGAAAGACCGGCTTGAAGTATCGTTTGCCCACTGCATTGGAGTGGGAAAAGGCGGCCCGGGGGCCGGACGGACGCTTTTTTGTCTGGGGTAATAATGTCCGAAACAATGCGGCGTTGAATGGGGGTGCCGATAATGCGATTCTTGATAAATATCAATTCAGTGCGGAGCCGGGAACATTTCCTGACGATGTTTCAATTTACGGGGTGTATGACATGGCCGGTAATGTCCGTGAATATACGTCCGGGAAAAGCGGAGATAATGAGTTTGAGCCGTTTATCAAAGGGGCAAGCCGTTTCACAGGGCCGGAGTTTTTGTACTGTTGGCGAACTAGTTTCCAGATAATGTATCTCAATGATGTGGGGTTCCGTTATATGCAGGAACACTAATTCCTGCTTATTTCAGCGAAACCTTAAATAGTTGAAAGTCGAGCATTTCTTCCAGATAGGCGATCATTTCACGACATCCCGCTTCCGCATCCGGCCAGGATGAAAAGAGATTTTTGCAGGCGAATCGCGACATATCGTTGACATTGAGATATACTGGCAGCTCGGCTTGTTTTTCCCCCAGGCGGCAGTGAAGACTGAGTACCGCCGCATAAATATCGTTTATCGCCGCAGCGACGGTGTGGAAAAACGGTATGACCGCCATTTCGGTTAGCGGCGATTCGAGATTCAGCAATTTTATAAAACGGGTGATTTTGAAGTCAATCTTTAACGCGGGAAAGAGTTGACTTACCCCGGAAAAGTTGATTATTTTCTCATCTGCCAGCTTCAAGGTTGGAGGCGTTAACGCTGTGTAAATGTCGTTTTTACCGAGCTGCCATGGTGAATGTTTTCCCATGGTCGGAAGCTGGATTATTCCAACCTCTTCCTCCACAGTCAATCTCTCCTTAAACATCTTGGCAAGTTCTACGAACAGTGCCGGAGACGCTTCTTCGATTTCCAGTTTTTCGGCAGCTTCAAGTACTTGATCTGCGACATCGGTCAAGCGGTTGCCGCTCAGTCCCAGATGCCGCGATATCAATTCTCCGATCAGGTCGTATTCGGCTGAGACCATTACGCCAACTGTGGAGTTGTGGCGGCGATATTCCTCAGCGACTTCCGGGTAGCCGGTTTCCTCCAGAACTTTGATAACCAGTGAATTGACATCTGACACCGTAAAGGTGCGGTCACGGTTGGCGGGAATAGTCAGCGCGTATTCGATTGAAAGTGCGATGTCTTCTGCAATCCACACATCGCGGGAGCCGGCTGCAAGACAACTCCTGATGATTCCCGATTGCAATTCATCTGAATCGAATTCAACCTGCGAACCATCCGGACGGATCAGCATGATGACAGAGCCGGACAATTTGATCATTTTTTCCCTTTCAGCTCGTTCTGGCCCAACATCCTTATTTCATCGATGAACTCGTCGATGTCCTTGAACTGGCGATAAACCGAAGCAAAACGCACATAGGCCACTTCGTCAAGGCGTTTCAAAACTTCCATGACCCTGTTACCGATGTCAATACTGGATATTTCCTTGTCGTAATCACGCTGAATGGATGAGTATACTTCGTCAACAGCATGTTCGATGTCTTCAACATCGATAGGACGTTTCCAACAGGCGTTCTCAATTCCTCGCCGGATTTTTTCACGGTCGAAATCCTCGCGGACATTGTCACGTTTTATGACTTTCAGTTCGGACTGAATAATTTCTTCCAAGGTGGTAAAACGATGGCCGCATTGCAGGCACTCTCTGCGGCGGCGAACTCCGGCACCCTCTTTGGTGGCGCGCGAATCGATCACTTTATCGTCAAGACAGCTGCATTCGGGGCAACGCATATATCCCTCATTGGTTCATAACCCTCGGGGGGGGAATGGGTCCACCCCGATTTATCTGTATCCGGCGTCAGAATATCCTGCCGGCTGCCGAATCATTAATATAAGTATGTAATGCAAAAATGCAACTGCCAAGCCGTGTAGAAAATTTTCTTCGCTTACCTGGTTTTGCTGCCAGGCAGTTGATTATAGGGAAACGGCAGAAAATCAACATTGTCTCGCCCGTACACCTTACTCAAGGCTGCGCCTATGGTGTTGACATAGCGAAAACTGTCGGTACTTACTGCACAGAGAAACAGCATGGACATTGCGAATTTCAGAACCATGGTTCGATCCCAGACATTGTAGATCTCATTCTGGATAGGCGCATGGACACGCCACCCGTCTTTAGGGGTCAGGACGCGTTTGTCATTGTCGATCAGAGCAAAATTTTCCATGACCTGGATGATCTGCAGCTCCAGCCCCCAGCCGGCGGCAATCATCTGAGCGATTGCGCATAGCATGATATCCGCCCCCAGACTTTCATCGAAGACCGTACCGATGCAATAATAATCAGCCTGTAGATCGTTCGGGGGAGGGGCCGAAAAACCGGTTTTTCGCATGAAATAAGCCATTTTTTCAATATTTTCCGGCGGTGTTTTTCGTGCTTCGTTTAATAATTTATTCCAGTCGGCATGAACACTTTCCGGCGAATCGTTATCGTACCATTGCAGGTGAACTTCAATCAGTCCATCGAGGAGACTGATCTGATCCAGTTGCAGTTTTTCTGCAAATATTCGGCGGCGGCGGCGCAGCAGCATGACAGATTCAAGCTGGTGGACTCGGCGGCGGATTACCGCATCATCAGATTCCTGCAGTCCGGAGAGATAATCGTTCAGTTCCTCTTCCCGTTCGAGTAATTCGGCCATGATCAGGCTGGCCGCCTGCTGGTTCGGGTCATCGAGCAGCCTTAAAAGAGTTTCAATCGTCGTTTTGCTGTCCATTGTCCACCTCTTTTCTGGGGAATTTGCCGCCAATGGCATCGCGGGCGATCTGTTTTGCGTCGTCAGGGAAATCAGCCCGGATCATCCACTGCAGAAAACTGGGGTTTTCGACAGCAATTTGCCGGAGCAGAAGTCCGGTATTCTTGCCGAAGCCGACAACCGGCTCTTTGCCGTTCCATTTGAATTTTCCGGTGGAGTCGATCCAGCTGGGATCGCGCTGGTTGAATAGATTGTGCAGTTCCTGCGGATTGTCGGGCAGGTCATCATACTTTTCCAATTGGCCCATAAATACTTCAACCGTTGCGAGAGTGTCGGCTTCGGCGCTATGGGCATTTTCTATGTCTTTGCCGCAATAGAACTTATAGGCTGCGGTTAGAGAGCGAGGTTCCTTGCGGCAGAAAATTATATATGAGTCGATTATGCGCCGTCCGTCCAGGGGAAATTCCATGGATACGCGTTTAAATTCGTTGATCAGCATGGGAATGTCGAATTTGTTGATGTTGTATCCGCCAAGGTCGCTGTCGGCAAAATAGTTGAGCAGCATCGGGGCGATTTCCTCAAAAGATGGCTCTCCGGCCACATCTTCGTCATATATTCCATGTACGGCGGAAGCCTCTTCCGGAATGTGCATGCCAGGGTTAAGTCGGCGTGTTTTAACCTCGCGATGGCCGTCCGGGAAGATCTTGACTACGGAAAGCTCCACGATGCGATCCTGCATAAGGTTGATGCCGGTGGTTTCCAGATCAAAGAACACCAGAGGGCGGTCCAGTTTCAACTTCATCAATCGTTCTCCATGTTTATTTGCAGATAATATGGCGCGTCAAAAAGATTTTGCTTCTCCGAATCGCAGAAGTTTTAAATTTTTTTATGTCTGTTCCGAGACTCCGGTGGCGGGATGTTTGGGATAATGAAAAACGGAACGTCCGAAGACGTTCCGAATAAGGCTTTTATATGGTAAGAATCAGAAGGCTTCTTCCATTCCAGGAATAGCTGGACTGGGTGGAACATCGTCGCCGCCATTATCGGTGATGTCGTCTTCAACCTGACCGTTGTCCGTCGGATTTTCAGTGCGCTGGCCCAGATCGCGGAACAGCCGTCTGGTATCGACGTAGCCGCCGATGGTAAACCAGACTGTCGAAATAACTCCGATTATACCGGGGACGACCAGCGATGTGATGTAGAAATAACTATTCCACCACTCCTTGGACCATGGACTGAAGACGTTCCAGATAACGACAACAATAAACGTCAGCAGGAGCTGATAGACGAACGTGTAGATGAATACCGACCATGAGATCACTTTGTCTCCAGTGGTATATTCCGGGCTGATGCAGACAAGGGTATTCATGATTTTGCGGAACGACCACTTTTCTTTTACAACTTCAACTTCCGGATTGTCGCTGTAGATGCCGCGATGCAACAGTTTGTCAAGGTCAAAAGGCTTGTAGGTGACCAAAGATCCAATGATATAGGTGCCAATCGCCAGAATCATCGAAATAAAGAAGATCTCAAAGGAGTTGATGGGGAACTTAACGGGATCCATCTGCCAGCGGATCCAAGGGTCAAACGGAGCGCTTACCGTGATCAGAAAGGTATTTAGTGGGGCAACCCAGTCATATTTCTCCAATAACGGGTAGATCGAGAGGGCCCAGTTGCGCTGGAATATCAGTCCCAGCAGAGATGTTCCGGAACCGAAAATAATTGCACACCATGCTCCTGTAAGGTTGCCGAAGCGCGTGTACAAACCTCCGATCATGATCGGGCCGGCACCGCCAAGCCATAACGCACACATAATGGTTACGAACATGTTGATATAGTCAAGCTGTGCGAAAAACAAGGCGACGATCAGGAAGAAAATTGCCACTGCAAGAGACGTTAAGCGGAGGAGCAGCAAATGTTTGCCTGGCGAGAGACGCTTTTTGTAAAAAGGCAGGATCATATCCTGTACGATACAACCGGCGGCGTTAAAAATACGACTGTCGTCGGTGGAAACCAGCAACATTATCATCAGCAGACAGAAAAGGCCGATCAGACCGGTCGGGAGAACTTTGCTCATGACCGTCGGCATGGTCATCTGCTGATAGAGTGTGACGTACTGCTGGTACTGGAAGCGCCCTTCCGGAGTTTCTCCGAGTTCCTTCCGGACGGTGTCAAAATAAGCCGAATCCAGATTTTTATTCTGCGACAGCGGTGTGTCAACACCGACCTGGTGGGCGATGTTTGGAATGGTCTGAATTTTTGCTATAACTTTATTGCGAACTTCAACATTGGGAACGGCTTCTTCCAGAACTCGTGCGGACAAATCTTTGCGCACTTCGTTGTTGGTGATATTGAAATTGTTTTTATTGTCGTGTTTAGCAAAGTTTCCACTGTTCATAAAGACAACCGCAACGATAGCCAAAAGCAAAATCATCATGTATGCAAAGCCATTACGCCAGGCACCCAGAATCCCTGCCATCTTCTGTTCATGTGGAGTTTTTCCGGAGTTGGTGGTGTCGTTGCCGATCCAGCTGGCGCGATTCATGATCGAACTCAGGATGGTAACGACCAGTGCGAAAAGATTGAATTCGCGGAGCTCCGCCACATCGTAAGGATTCATAAAGCTCTCCTCCGGAATGCGATCCCAGAGAATCGGGGAAATATCTACGTTCCAGGAAAATTTTAGAAGAATGAAGCCTACGATCATAACAAAAATGGGGTAAGACATCAACCCCTGCAGGCAGTCGGTGACCAGGAGGGAAATACGGCCAGCAGGCCAGATAATGATCATCGCCAGGGTCAGGCACATGGTAACGATGATGGCATAACAGGGCAGATTGACGCCGAAAATCATGATTTTGTGCGGCAGCCCCATATAATAGATGAAGAAGTTGGCGGCAATTGCCGGCCCGATGGCGTTGGTGACCATTTCAGAGATTGTACTGACCGCAGCCGTCACGATACGGAATGATTTGCTGCCATAACGCAGCTCGATAAACTGCCCCTTGGAAAGACATCGGGTTTCCCGCCAGCGGTAGACGCAGTAACCGGTCAAAGCGATTACGATGCCGACGGGCGCGAGAATATTGTTCCAGAACCCGATAGCGTATCCGGTACGGTAGTTCTGCTCAGCTCCGGCGACCAGGGTGATGACGGACAGTCCGGCGGTAAGGTCGCCTACTGATATTACATAACGTCCTGCAACTCGACCGGCTGCCAGAAAATCTACAACTCCACGCGCATAACGCCGGGAATAAATAGCCAAACCCACAATGAACGCCACAGGAAGGATTACTATCAGCCAGTCGATAAAATGCATAACTTTCTTTTTTCCTTACTTAATATACATGTATTAAAAATTTAAGTTTAAGCAAATCGGGCAAAAAATATATGTAGCCCATTTTACTTATAATTCAATATTGATAAATGATTAATTTTAAATTTTCATATTTACGTCTGTTGTAAATATTTTCAACTCGCAACTAAAGACTTAAATACGCACTACTATTATAACCTCTCGATTGTGTTTGGTAAATTAACAACAATGTTTTTTTTGTGTGTTATTTAGTAATTTTGGGTTATGTGTATAAAAATATGATAGTGCAAATAATAAATAAAATCATCTATTTATTTATGCTTGTTTTCATTTATAATTTTGTTAGTTGAAATCCTATAATCTAAATAAAGCGGTGAATAAATGATTATGAACTCGATTGGTGGTGGATGGCCGGAAATATCTCGGTTGAACAATGCGGAGACACGGTCTATTTGTGCTGAGAATTTTAACGGAGCCAAGGGAAGCGGCGGCATGGCAGAGGATGGATTCGGCAAAGATGCCGCCCGTGAGCTGGGGAGGGGCTGGAAACTTTCTCCGGCGGTGAAAATTCAGCCGGGCGAGACTTTTACCTTGGCAGATATTCAAGGAAGCGGGGCGATCAAGCATATCTGGATCACGCTGGGCGGAAACTGGCGGCTTAATATTTTGCGAATGTACTGGGACGGTATGGATCAGCCGTCAGTAGAGGCTCCTATAGGCGATTTCTTCTGTAACGGCTGGGGCAAGATCGCTCCGGTGGTTTCGTTGCCGATCTGTGTAAACACTCTGGATGCTTTTAATAGTTACTGGGAAATGCCGTTTCGCAAACAGGCCAGAATGACCATTACCAACCTTGGCAGCGAGCCGCAGCTGCTGTTTTATCAGGTTACCTATACTTTGGCCGACGTACCTGAAGACTGTGCTTATTTTCATGCACAGTTCCGTCGGGTCAATCCTTTGCCGTATAAAGAGGATTACACTATTCTTGACGGTGTGAAAGGTCAGGGGCATTATGTCGGTACCTACATGGCCTGGGGAGTCAACAATGCCGGCTGGTGGGGTGAAGGGGAAATCAAGTTTTTCATGGACGGTGACCGGGAATATCCCACGATCTGCGGGACCGGTACCGAGGACTATTTCTGTGGCTCCTACTGCTTTATAGCTAATGGTCAATATCAGGAGTACAATACTCCTTATGCCGGTTTTCACCAGGTTATAAAGCCTGATGGAGCGTTACAATCGCAAACCCGTTTCGGCATGTACCGCTGGCATTTGACCGATCCGATCCGCTTCAAGGACGAGCTTAAGGTGACCATTCAGGCATTAGGATGGCGCAGTGGCGGACGCTATCTGCCATTGCAGGATGATATTGCGTCTGTTGCTTACTGGTATCAGACGTTGCCTTCAGCGCCGTTCCCTCCGTTCCCGGATCGCGATGCTCTTGAGGTGATCTAGAGGTCGGAGCCGGGGATGAAGGTCCCCGGCACTCAATTTTCCATAAAGCGGAAAAAAGGTAACTCAGACCGAGATATCTTCATTCCATAAACCGGGATTCGCGGTGATGAAATTACGCATCATGTCAATGCATTCCGGGTCGTCCAGTATTGTAACTTTTACCCCGCGGGATCGGAGTAGTTCCGGCTCGCCGGGGTAATTGACGGCTTCGCCGATTACAACCTCAGGAATCCCAAACAGTAAAGTCGCTCCGGTACACATGGCGCATGGCGAAAGTGTGGTGTAAAGAACGCATTGGCGATAGACCGATGCCGGTTGGCGCCCGGCGTTCTCAAAGGCGTCCATTTCTCCGTGGAGTATCGGACTTCCTTTCTGAACGCGGCGATTGTGTCCCCGACCGATAATCCTGCCATTATGAACCAATACCGCACCAATCGGAATGCCCCCTTCGTTCAATCCTTTCATTGCCTCTTCATATGCCGCCAGCATGAATATGTCCATCATAACATTTTCTCCGTTGGTTGTTTTTGTTCAAATTACGCCCAATATAATTTTTTTCAAAAAAAATATGTTTTTATTCCTTTTATTGTTTGCATATCGGCTCTGTGGTGCCATATTATCTTTACTTAATTACGGTAATGGTAATAATGTTTTGATGGTTTATGTAATTAAGGGTATGAAATAGTCTTTCTCCTCTCTCATAGGGCAGGCCACGAGGTCTGCCCACTTTTTTGGGTGTTTGAAAATACAATGGCCCCGGCACGAAAATGTGCCGGAGCTTTAAGATGTCCGTGTTAATGTTCAAGCAGGTCAGTATCTGCTGCTGCCAAGGTGTTGCCGCTGATGGTTATCTTCCAACTGGCAAGCGCGTATGGGCGCAACGATAATTCCACTGTGGTGTTATTGTTCAGTCGCAGTTGTACCTTGGCCGGATTTCCATCCAGCTCCTGAAGCCGCAAAATCATTACGTCGCTATCTTCTGCCTGTTTGAATGCGCACAATTTGACCGGATCACCGGTCAGACTCCATAGCGAATCCTCCCACGCAAACTTGCCGTTGTGACCGCAATCAACGACTCCTTCGACCGGATAGGTCATATCGGCGGCCATTCTTTCCATTTTGCCGTAAGTCGGAACTTCATCGTATGGAGCAAGCCATAGGCGGTGTTCGCTCCATCCCTGATCTTGCCACGGATTGTCTTCTTCGATTGGAAACGGCTTGTGTTCTGCAAATGGTACTCCCTTGACCAGGACAGTGCGTAAGACTGGTCCATTGCAGTCATAACTGTAACCATCGCGACTGATAAGCTGCATGCCGCAGCGCTGTTGTGTAATGGTACCGCAGATTGCGGTCCAGTCGTGAAACGGGTATTCGTGTCCGTCTGGGGATCGTTTGGAAACGCCGCCGGCTACCTTGGCGGTATTTTCGACGGCCTGGAATCCGGTGGGGATCTCCAGTTTGAGCATTTGCCGTTTTTCCTGCCAGTTGATCTTAAGGCGCAACTCGACTACCGGCAGATCACGATAGGTAATAATATCCATAATCATTTCCGAGTTGTTCCATCGACCGTTCTGCCGGATGATTTTCATCAATGGCCCGTCCGATATTGTTTTGGTCCCGGTCAGCAACGGCATACCGGCAAATTCATGCCATGTGTGCTCGTCGTGTCCCCAGGTATCGGATTGATCGACCATGACCGACAGTCCCGCCGGAGCTCTCAGGTAATTCCTACCCCTGAAATTCATTGCCATTATTCCCAGCGAACTGATTGCGGGGACTGCGTCGACCATGGGAGTACATGGTTCCGTTGCGGCCGGGCTCTTGTCAAATTCAAAAACCTTATATCCTCCGGCAGGGAGGTCGACAATCGCGTTGAGGTGCTTCCAACCCATGCCGTGCGGGCCGAACGATGCCTCAGCAGGCGTCCACTGGATCGGATATTTTATCCCGTCCTGATCTTTCAGATGATGATTGTCGCCATTGGCGTGAAAAGACATGAACATATCCGCTTCGATATGTCCTTTGCGAGCCCAGGGCAGGGGGTTCAACGCGAAATAAACACTTTCACTTACGCCTTGTGTATTGACCTGGCGTGCCAGAAACTGCGTCACTCCAACATTGACGTCGGTTGCATAATCGATCGCACTGCCAAGCTGTGTGCGTGCATCATCGTAGGTTGACGCGATTGAAGTACCGGCCATGATGTCGTGAAATTGGTTGAACAATACCTTCCACCAGGCTTTTTCAAAATCTGCAACAGTGGCCATGGCGTTTTCCGGAAATATCCGGGCATGGATGGTACTGAGCGCTTCGGCTTCGAGTAGAGTTTTTTCTGCTTTACGGTTCAGTGTCTTGATTTCTTTCAGTGCGGCATAGTAGCCGGGGGCGTGATGCAACAGGTCGCCCTTGATTACCGGAACGTTATTCAGCGACGGATTTTTTTCAAGTTCCGCGAAAAATTCCGTCAATGTGCCGAAGATGATTTCCGGCAGCTCGGAATTTTCCTTGCGCAGTTTTTCCAGATGAGACAACATCGCTCTGGTCGGACCGCCGCCGTGGTCGCCGACCCCCAGCCACATGGCGCCGCAGTTGAAACCGGGCGCGAAAAAGGCGTCGAGCTGTTTTAAACGTTCATCGAGGTCGCCAACCGGATCCTTCATGCCCTGGCAGTAGCTGATGTTGATCCGCCAGGTCAAAACACGGGAACCATCATCGCCCTCCCACCAGAACAGCATCGGCAGAGAGGCTTCATTGGGCATCGGCCGCATCATTACATAATATTTGAAACCGGCTTTTGACAGCAGTTGCGGGAGTCCGGCTGCATGTCCAAAGGAATCGACGTTATAGCCGATGCAGACGTCTTTGCCGAACTCACGGGTAAAAAAACGTTTGCCGTAAAGCGATTGTCGGACAAACGATTCGGTGGAGGGAAGATTACAATCCGGTTGTACGATCCAGCCGTTAACAATCTCCCAGCGTCCCGCCTTTACCATCTCGCCGATACGCCCGTATAATGCCGGGTCAAATTTCTTGACCCACTGGTAGGTGCTGGCGCACGAACGCGAAAATTTGAATTGCGGAAACTCCGTCATCCTGTCGAGGGCGCTCTGGATGGTCGTCATCGTTTCGGCACAGCCATCCCGCCACGGCCAAACCCATACCGGATCAAGGTGGGCTTGTGAAATCATGTATAACCTGCGCGTCATCGTTTTTCCCTTTTATGATTAGAAAATTGATTTCTCATTGCTTTTTGTTACATACTATATTTTTATGAAAAATCGTTTTTTCATGTGTTGTATTAATTATACAATCGCATCCGGTAATTTCAACCCCTGTCGATGGTGTTACATCTAAAAAGAACGTTTTTTTGGGGGGCTTTTGTCATAAAAACCGAAAAAAACCGAAAATCTTTTTGCATTTGTGTTCAATGTAGATATATTTCTATTGTTTTACAGGCTTTTCCGGTAAAAATGGAAATACTTGTGGAACAGCCGTTATCAGAGCCTGAGAGAGTGACTTTCGGACTTTGACCCTGCTATTCCGCCAGCCATTTTTGCCTCGGTGGTGATCTCAGCGTTGTTGTGTTGGGACTCCGAATCTGGAAATTCCTGTTCGCATGAAACGAATGGCGGCATATTTTCCCGTCATTCCAATATCCGGCCATATTATTTTTCAGCGTGGCATCGGATACAGCAAAAAGGAATATTATTAATGGCTGAAGAAAAGAAAATCATTGTAGACATCGGTAATGATCGTCAGATCGAAATCTCAACCGGCAAAATGGCCAATCTTGCCAACGGCGCGTGTATCGTCAGACAGGGCGAAACCTCCGTACTGGTGGCGGCGTGCTCAGGCCCTGCCAAACCCGACGCCGATTTCCTGCCTCTGCAGGTGGACTATCGCGAAAAATACAGCGCGGCGGGTAAATTCCCCGGCGGCTATATCAAGCGTGAAGGCCGTCCTTCGGAAAAAGAAATCCTGACCTGCCGTATGACCGACCGTCCTGTACGTCCGCTGTTCCCCGACGGCTTCTACGACGAAGTCCAGATCCAGGCGCTTACCCTGAGCGTTGACGGCGTAAATGATCCGGACGTGCTTTGCATGCTGGGTGCTTCTGTCGCCCTGACCTTGTCGGATCTGCCGTTCCAGGGCCCCATCGGTTCGGTGCGCGTCGGTTATGTCGATGGCCAGTTCATTGCCAATCCGACGATTGAAGAAATGAAGAAAAGCAGCCTTGAGCTGATCTATTCCGGTCGTGCCGATCAGGTAATTATGATCGAAGGCGAGGCCGATATTCTTCCGGAACAGGTAATCACCGATGCGATGTATTTTGCCAATGAAGTGATCAAAAAGCAGATTGCCGGTCAGCTTGGGCTCCAGTCGCTTGGCGGCCGTCCGAAAAAGACTCCGACTCTGCATCTGGTTCCGGCCAATGTCGAAGCGGCGATCTATGATTTCTGCAAAGATAAGATCGAAGAAGTATGCCTGATCCCCGGCAAGGAAAACCGTTGCGTTGCTCTTGACGAAATGCTTAAGGGCGCCACCGAACATGCCAAGGCAGTGGTTACCGATCTTGAAGAAAGCCAGATCAAGCTTGAAGTGAAAAAAGGTTTTGATATTCTGGTTCAAAAGACCATCCGCAAGGCGATTCTGGAAAAAGGTTATCGTCCCGACGGTCGTGGCGTTGAAGATATCCGTCCGTTGTCCGCCGAAGTCGGCGTTCTGCCGGTTGTTCATGGCAGCGGCCTCTTTGCCCGCGGCGAAACCCAGGCTCTGGTCGTTACCGTGCTTGGCGGTGACAAGGATTGCCAGATCAACGATGAAGTATCCGGTCATGAAACTGAAAAGCGTTTCTACCTGCACTATAATTTCCCGAACTACAGTGTCGGCGAAGTCGGCCGTATCTCCGGTCCCGGTCGCCGCGAAATCGGTCACGGCAATCTGGCCGAGCGTTCGGTCAAGAAAGTTATTCCGGCGGATTTCCCGTACACGGTTCGTTGTGTTTCCGAAATCATGTCCTCTAACGGATCGACCTCGATGGCCAGCGTATGCGGCGCCACCTTGTCCCTGATGGATGCCGGTGTTCCGATTACCGCTCCGGTCGCGGGTATTTCCTGCGGCCTGATTACTGGCGATAACGGCGAACGTCTGCTGCTTTCCGACATCATCGGTGCCGAAGACCACTACGGTGACATGGACTTTAAGGTATGCGGTACCAGTGCCGGCGTTACCGGTTTCCAGCTCGACCTCAAGCTTCCGGGCATTCCGATCGAGCTGTTGACTCAGGCGATGGAACGTAACAAGACTGCCCGTCTGAAGATCCTCGATGTCCTGACCGGTTGCATTTCCGCGCCGCGTGAAGACATCCATCCGAATGCCCCGCGCATGGAAATCATCCGCATCAATCCGGAAAAGATCGGCGCCCTCATCGGCCCCGGTGGTAAGAATATCAAGGCGATCACGGAAGAAACCGGTTCTGAAATCGATATCAACGATGACGGTACGGTCAAGATCCTCGCCGCCAACCGCGCGATTCTCGATGAAGTCAAGTACCGGGTTGAGGCCTGCACTTCCGAGGCGGAAGTCGGCAAGGTCTACCGCGGTGTGGTCAAGGCCACCCGTGATTTCGGCGCATTTGTCGAATTTCTGCCTGGTCAGGAAGGTTTGCTGCATATCTCTGAAATGGCTAACTACCGTGTCAAGCTGGTTACCGATATTTGCAATGTCGGCGACAAGGTTACGGTCAAAGTTATCGATATTGACCAGTCCGGCCGGGTACGCCTGAGCCGTAAGGCTGCGCTCGAAGAGATGGAAGCGTAATCGTCGGTTCTCATCGATAGATATAAGGACGGCTGTTTATTCAGCCGTCCTTTTTTATTTTCCCAACAAGCAGAAGAAGACCGGAGGAAAAGCTCCGGTCTTCATGTAATGAGTGATCAGTCCAGTAGTCCTGGAATCAGATCCATGGGCAAGGGGGCGGGTTGTTCACACGTGGATTGCAACTCATATATTTTGCCGGAAGACGCGGCCTTTTCGAAACCGGTCATGATTTCCAGCGCATGGAGAGCCAGCTCGCCGGTGCAGCGATACTTGCGACCGGTTCGGATGGCGTAGGCCATGTCTGCAGCACCGATACTACGCATGTTGTCGGTATAGATATGGGTGAACCCGACATCGGCCCAATCGTTGTTACCTACCTTGACCTGGACCTGACCTCCGAATCCATTGGGATCCGGAACCTTGATGGAACCATTGGTACCGTAGATTTCGATCGGGGTGTGGCCGTGGCCGTAGACGTCGAAACTGGCCACCATATTGACCTGGGCACCGTTACAGAACTCGATGACACCGGTGTAATGGGTGGGGATTTCGACCGGAATCTTCATGCCGCGAATGGCTTCCGCTCCGGCAACGCGCTCATTAAAAGCTTTACCGGTAAACGCAATGATACGTTTGGCCGGACCGAGCAGATGAATCAGCGCAGTAACGTAATAAGGACCGAGGTCGAGCATCGGGCCGCCGCCATGCTGATAGAAAAAAGTGGGATTGGGATGCCACGGTTCGGGGCCGCGTCCCATGAACATCGACGTTCCGGAAAGCGGGCGGCCGATCCAGCCGTCATCAATGAGCTTGCGGCAGGTCTGGAGACCACCGCCGAGGAAGGTGTCGGGGGCGCAGCCGACGAGCAACTTATTGGCTTTTGCGAAATCGATGACCTTTTTACCTTCCTCATAGGTTACAGCCAGCGGCTTTTCGCAATGTACATGCTTACCTGCTTCAAGACACTTCAGACTGACTTCGGCATGGGCCTTGGGGATTGTGAGGTTTATGATGATGTCAATGGACGGATCCGCCAGCATCTGTTCGACGGTTACCGCCTTGATTTTGTGTTCTTCAGCCTTGGCTTTTGCCGTTTCCATATTCAAATCGGCGCAGCTTATAACCTCGAGAATGGAGAATTTTTTTGCAGCGGTAAAGTAGGCGTTGCTGATATTGCCGCAACCGATCACTCCGATCTTAACTTTTTCCATTTTTGTGATTCCTTGCAAAATAATTATTTGTTGCCTTGGGCAATGCCTCGGGACGTTAAGTATTTATAGCTTTTTTCAATGTTCGCGAACATGTCGCCTTCTCCATCGTCCTGCTCAACTACCAGCCAGCGCAATTTGTTCTGATTTGCGGCGGCGATCACCGGTTCGATATTGGGTGCGTTTTTACCATCGCCCACCGGCTGGAGCAGATGTTTTTCCTTACAGAAGTTCCCATCCTTGATATGCAGGAGGATCGTACGGTCCGTATATTTCGCAACCTGTTCGGCGGGATTTTCCGCTCCGAAATTTGCGGCCCAGTAGGTGTCGATTTCCAACATCACGTTCGGGCACAGGTCGAAGAAATAATCATATTTGATCCGACCGTTGATACGTTCGAATTCCCAGTAATGGTTGTGCATGAACAGGGTGATGCCGGAACCTTGCAACCGAGCAATAATGGCGTTGACCTTGTCTGCGGTAGCCTTGATCGCGTCGAGGTCTATGAAGTCGTCAGGGCCGTAACCGGTACAAACGCAGTCCAAACCCAGTTCGGCGGCAGTGTCAATCCCTTCCTGAACGTTATCGACCGAGCCGATCCATGGAGTATGGCTGGAAGAAATCACCATGCCTAAATCGGTAACTATCTTCTTAAGTTCACGTGCCGACAGACCAAAGAAACCGGCCGGTTCAACGCCTTTGTAGCCGATAGCGGCTACCCTTTTCAATACCCCGATAAAATCTTTTTCGGAAAACTGCCGTAACGAATAGAGTTGTACGGAAATGGGTTTCATTCTTCTCTCCTATTTAGTTTATACCACCGCATTCTGCTTAATGGTTTCACGGTAAAATTTTGCGCTGAGTTTTGGGGTGCGTTCAAGTGTTTCGTAATTAACATAAACAATTCCGAATCGCTTGGTATAGCCCCAGCTCCATTCGAAATTGTCCATCAGACTCCAGACGAAGTATCCTTTCAGCGGCCATCCTTCGGCCGTCGCCCGTTCCGCCGCCATAAAATGATGGCGCAGATACATGGTCCGGTCGGTATCGTATACTTCGCCGTCGGGAGCCATCCGATCCTGAGCGGCACAACCGTTTTCAGTGATATAAACGGCATCGACATTCCAGAGTTCTTTGAGGTGGCGAGGCGCCCAGTAGGTGATATCCGGACCGATGAAGAGCCAGGGCATATCCATTTTGGGGTAGCCGGCCGGGTGAGGGATTTCCCGGAAACCATGCATGGCATCGGCATCGGCAATCACGTAGGTCGGAGCATAGACGTTGCAACCGACAAAATCCATCGGCGCACTGATAAGCTTCATTTCGGCATCGTCGAATTCCGGTACGTCGTTGCCCATTTCCTCCAGCCAGAAATCGGGATATTTCCCCTCCATTATCGGGGTAAGTTTTGAGGCGCTCATGACTCGGAACGCGTTCCGGGCTGCAACGATGTTTTCCTCGGAAGCGAAAGCGGGAACTGTGACCGGCATGTTTTCGACGATCCCGACTTTCACCGGACGACGTGCATTGGCACGAATTGCCGCCAATGCCGTACCATGGGCCAGACAGCCGTTATGTACGGTTTGCGCCACAGTCTTACGGTCAAGTCGCAATCCCGGGGCATGGCTGCCGCTTTCATAACTCAAAGAGGTGAAACACATGATCTCATTGACGGTGAAGAAATTGGTTACACGGTCGGAAATTTTGTCAGTCACATAGGCCACGTATTTTTCCAGCGCCTTAACCGTTTCCTTCGAGCGCCAGCCGCCAAACTTTTCTTCGAGCGCCCACGGATTGTCCCAGTGATACATGGTGACCCATGGTTCAATTCCATTATCCAGCAATTCGTCAATCAGGCGGTTGTAGTAATCGATACCTTTCGGGTTCAGCGTCTCGCCGTCTGGAAAGATGCGCGGCCAGGCGATGGAAAAACGATAAGCCTTAATTCCCAGCCACTTCATCAACTGGATGTCTTCCTTGTATTTTTTGAACTGTCCGGGGCCGATGTCGCCATTGTGATCGAAGGCTACCCGGCCTGGCATTTTGCAGAAGCGTTCCCATACCGATTCGCCGCCGCCTTCTTCACGTGTAAATCCCTCAACTTGAAAGGAAGCGGTGGCGGCTCCCCAGACAAAATCTTTCGGAAAACAATTGTTTGTGCTCATATTCCTGTCTCTTGATCTTTTTTTATGTTGTTAACTAAAAATATGTTGAAAAATATATTAATATGCAGTAAAGTTTTCTGCAATTGACAAAAGATATTTTATTTTAACCTAATATAAAAAAACTTTAAAATATGTTTGTAACGGAAAATATCCGTCGTGTCAGCAGCGTTTCATTGTATCAGGCGCCTGCCAGCGGCAAAGTCAATCCGGTAACGATTCCAATTAAATGTGAAAACATTGAGATCATAACCGGCGGTGAAGTTTTTTTTGAGGTTAACGGGGAGTTGCGTCAGTTTCAACGTGGCGCGATCTTCTGGCATCTGCCGGGGGAGCAGACTGTGTGGAACACTACTGCCGAAGCGCCATATAACTGCCTGAGTATCAGGGTATCCACTTATGATACGCCTGTCCGCCGTCTTCCTCGGGTGACGCAATGGGAGAATGACGACGATCTTGCGATTTTCACCCGGGAGGCGTTGAAAAGCTTTCACGACGACTCGATCGATCATGACGTGCTTTATCCTTATTTATACGCCAAAGTCTTCTGGCAGGCATACTATTTCACCCGGCGCAAACCCGACCCGGAATATCCGCTGTTTCTCCGCAAGATGCTGGATTACATTAATCACAATCTTTCCGGTGACCTTTCCATCGAATTTCTCGCGTCGCAGTCGGGGATGAGCATCCCATACATCCATGCGCAGTTCAAAAAATATCTTGAAACCAGTCCGCATAAGTATATTTTGAACCGTCGCCTGCAGCATGCCAGAAATCTGCTGGCAGGCAGCCAGCTCCATATCAAGGAGCTCAGCGAAGAATGTGGTTTTGCCAATATCGAAAGTTTCTATCGCGCTTTCAATAAATATTTTAACATGACTCCCGGGGACTACCGCATTAAGCATACGCCTCATATGAGCCAGCCATAATCAAGGATCTTATGACCATGACATTCATATCCGCAGTGATTCCCGTTGACCGTTTTGGACAGATATTTCTCGTAGCACGCCCCGGCGAAAAGCCGGGACTGATTCAAGTTTCTGAAGAAACGGACGCGGAACAGATTCTGGCGGGCTATGGCATAAGTTATGGAGAGATCCAGACAATTTATGAAGGTGCCTCTTCATGCGGCGTTAAGGTCAAAGTCTATCTTGCCAACAAGGCTGAAAATATTACCCGTCACGATGATGTCCTGCCGCCGGTGTTGCTTCCCAATGCGGTAAAAATGATAAACGAGGGTACTATTGACGATCTGGTCAGTGTGGCCGGCATCCTCAGGGCGTTTGCCGGGAAACTGGTCGAGGAAAAACTTCCGATCCTTTATCAGGACGCCTATTGCGTGGCGGTCTACAAGCCTTCCGGGATGCTGGTTCACCGTACCAACATGGATCAGGAAAAAGAGACGTTGCAATTGTTGCTGCGCAACCAGCTTAATGTAAAAGTCCAGCCGGTGCACCGACTGGATAAACCCACCTCAGGCATTGTTCTTTTCGTAACCGATGAGACGGCCATCAAGCCGTTCTTTGAACTATTCCAGCAGCGGGAGGTCCGGAAGACATACTGGACCATGGTGCGGGGTTTTACTGATGATTCTGGCGTGATCGATCACGATATGGTCCGCAACAAGGACAGCGATAAGCTGGTCAGCGCCATTACCGAATATGAGACGCTGGCGCGTACAGAGCTGCCGATTCCGGTCGGACCTTATGCGACCTCGCGCTATTCATTGGTTAAAGTCAATCTTAAGACCGGACGGATGCACCAGATCAGAAAGCATTTCGCTCATATCAGTCATCCGGTTGTAGGCGACACCAAATACGGCGATGGCAGGCACAACCGCATGTTGCGCGAAAATTTTCGTTGCCACCGGCTGATGCTTGCGGCAGTGGGGCTGGAATTTACACACCCGATTACCGGGGAGGAAGTGAAGATTTCCGCGGACGTAGACGCCTCGTTTCGGGATGTGATGGATAAGACCGGGCTCCATGCCGATTTGCATTAAACCGATTAAACATCTAGATTACTCGAATATTTATAAAAATTAAAGGAAAGGTGCTCGTTGTCATGGAACTGAAAAAAATTGCGGTTGAGAATTTCAATACAAACATATTCAATCTTTTCAATCAGGGATGGATGCTCCTGACTGCCGGAGATATGCAGGGTAAATACAATCCCATGACTATTTCATGGGGATTCATGGGAACCTTCTGGTTCAAGCCGCTGGTTATCGTCGGCGTACGTCCTCAACGTTTTACCTGTGAGTTTATGGAGGATTACAACTCCTTTTCCCTTTGCGCCTTTCCGGAAGAGCTCAAGTCGGCTCTTTCTTTCTGCGGGGCCAATTCAGGCCGCCAGACCGATAAGGTCAAGGATTCCGGACTGACCGTCATCGAGTGTGACAAAATCGAAGCTCCGGCGTATGAAGAAGCGGAACTGATAATAGAATGCCGTAAGGTCTACGCCGATCAGCTCGACGGCAAATCCTTCCTGGAAAAAGCCATCATCAACGAATGCTATAAAGAACGTGACTTCCACAAGCTTTTCTTCGGAGAAATCGTTAATATCCGGGGACTTGACAAATATTGCCAAAAAAGCTGATGGTAATTCTTAGGTCATTGTATTTTTAATCACATGTTTTACATTGGTAAACTAATGAGGTTCCTTTATGGATACCAGACAGAAAATTTTCGAAGCGGCATTGGAAGCTTTCGCGGAAAAAGGGTATAAACATACAACCGTAAGAGATATATGCGGCCGGGCCGACGTGAATGTTGCGGCGATTAATTATCATTTCAGCGGAAAAGCCGGATTGTATGTCAAGGTGTTTGAATATCTGTTTTCCCGAGAAGCGCAATCTACCGGGGGGATTTATCGCGACACCACCGACCCGGCGGAAGCGGAAAAACTTTTGATAGAATGGATCAAGATAACCACTCACGTCAAGTTTGACACCCGCTTCCGGACGCTGAAGCGGAGAATTATGCTGCGGGAGATGTTCGAGCCATCGGAACAGTTTGATGTGCTTATGGATAAGTACATCAGTAAAGACGCCGGGGTGATGAGAGGATGGCTGCGGGTGTGTCGCCCGGAACTCAGTGAACCGGATTTTTCCCTGGTGTTTTTTTCCATGCTGGCAAAATGTTTTTTCTATTTTGAGCACGACAAATTTATCGATGGACTGATGGGACAGCGATTCGTCGAGGCAAATGCCGATCGGATAGCCGAGCAGATTATCTCTGAAACCCTGCCGCATCATCATTGAGCAGTGTTTTCCAAGAACGACAGGATATTATCTCCCCCCAAAAAAAACCCAATCCTGTCGTTCCTTTTTTTGCCTTGTCAAGGTTTTTTTATCTATCCGCATTACAAAACATGGCATGTAGTCTTCCAAAACGTTATTTTTTCTCGATGATTTAAGTAAATATTTCGACTTGTTTATTGAAAAACGTTTCTGCCCCATATAAATTAACGGGGTTTTATTTTAAGTGACAAATCATCACGTTTACTCGCGACGGTTTGTTTAAGGTTTAGCCGTAAATTTCTGATTCTCGGAAAAACGGCATCATTGTTATACTTTAAACTTCTTATGGAGGTCTCAAAAGATGGGAAAGAAAATGATAACCATCGATGGGAACTACGCAGCCAGCTACGTGGCTTACGCTTTCAGCGAAGTAGCTGCGATTTATCCCATTACTCCGTCCTCAACCATGGGCGAATATGCCGACACCTGGGCCAGCCAGGGTTTGAAGAACATGTTCGGCAAAGTGGTTGAAGTATCTGAAATGCAGTCTGAAGCCGGTGCCGCCGGTGCCGTTCACGGGTCTCTCAGCGCCGGTGCGTTGACCACTACCTATACCGCGTCCCAGGGACTGCTGCTGATGATCCCGAACATGTACAAGATTGCCGGTGAAATGCTGCCGACCGTGTTCCATGTCTCAGCGCGCGCTCTTGCCGCTCAGTCTCTCGCTATTTTCGGTGACCACTCTGACGTAATGTCCTGCCGCGCCACCGGTTTTGCCATGACTTCCGCCGCTTCCATCCAGGAAACGCATGACCTGGCGCTGGTTGCCCATTTGTCGACTCTGAAGTCGGAAATCCCGTTCCTCGCATTTTTCGACGGGTTCCGTACTTCTCATGAAGTTCAGAAGATCGAAGCTCTCGAATACGAAGACATGAAAAATCTGCTCGATCCGGCGGACGTTGAAAAATTCCGTAAGCGCGCGTTGCGCCCGGAAGCTCCGTATGCCAAAGTCGGCGCCCAGAATCCCGACGTCTATTTCCAGGGCCGTGAAACCACCAACAATCAGTATGCCGCTCTCCCGGCTATCGTTCAGGGTTTCATGGACAAGGTCGCCGCCGTTACCGGCAGGCAGTATCACCTCTTTGATTACATCGGTGCTGCCGACGCGGAAAAAGTTATCGTCGCTATGGGATCCGGTTGCGAAACCATCGAAGAAACTATTGACTATCTGGTCAGTAAGGGGCAGAAAGTCGGCGCGGTCAAAGTTCGTCTTTATCGTCCGTTTGATGCCAAAGCCCTTATCGGTGCGTTGCCGAAGACGGTTAAGAAAATTGCCGTTCTCGACCGCTGCAAGGAACCCGGTTGCCTCGGCGAACCTCTTTACCTCGACGTCAAATCCGCTCTGGCGGAACGCGGCCTGACCATTATCGGCGGTCGTTACGGTCTGTCCAGCAAGGAATTTACCCCGTCGATGGTCAACGCTATCTATAAGCATCTTGATGGCGCCTGCACTCACAATTTCACTGTCGGTATCAACGACGACGTTTCCAATCTGTCGCTCAAGATCGACGAAGAAATCCATACCGAACCGGCCAACGTTGTCAGCTGTATGTTCTGGGGTCTGGGTGCTGACGGTACCGTCGGTGCAAACAAGAACTCCATCAAGATCATTGGTGACAACACCAATAAATACGTTCAGGCGTATTTCGTGTATGACTCCAAGAAGTCCGGTGGTATCACCATTTCCCATTTGCGTTTCGGCGATACTCCGATCAAGTCCGAGTATCTTGTTACCGCCCCGACTTTCGTTGCCTGCCATAACTTCGCCTATGTCGGACGTTATGATATGCTCGCCGGCATCCGCGAAGGCGGCACGTTGCTGTTCAATTCCGAAGTCAGCGGCAAAGAGCTGTTCAATCACCTTACCCGTGATATGCAGGAAACCATCATCAAGAAGAAGCTCAAGGTCTATACCGTTGATGCTCTCAAGGTTTCCATGGATGCCGGACTCGGTGCCCGTATCAATACCGTAATGCAGGTTTGCTTCTTCAAGCTGGCCAACATTATTGCGGAAGCCGAAGCTATCGGTTACATCAAGAAGGCGGTTGAAAAGACCTTCAAGAGGAAGGGCGACGATATCGTCAAGAAGAACCTGGTCTGCGTTGACAATGCTCTTTCCGGTCTGGAAGCTGTTGTTATCCCGGCTCAGATCACCGAGTCTTTTGTTCCTCCGCAGCTCATTAAGGATGATGCCATTCCGTTTGCCAAGGACATCATCAAGCCGATCATGCATCAGATGGGCGACAACATCGCCGTATCCAAGATGTCCTATGATGGCTCCATGCCGATCGGTACAACCTGTCTGGAAAAACGTGGTATTGCTCCGCGCGTTCCGAAATGGATTTCTGCGAACTGCATTCAGTGTAATCAGTGCGTAATGTCCTGCCCGCACGCGGTTGTTCGTGCCAAGCAGATCGATCCGGCAGAACTCAAGGGCGCTCCGGCTGCCTTTGAAACCGTTCCGTCCAAGACCAAGAATGACCGGAATCTGGCTTACAAGATTCAGGTTTACATTGAAGACTGTACCGGTTGCGGCGTTTGTATTGAAACCTGCCCGGCTAAGACCAAGGCTCTGGAATTCTCCCCGATCGACGCTGAACGCGCCGCCGGAGAAAATGAAAACGTCGCCTTCTTCGAAGCTTTGTCTGACAACGTGCTTGACGGCGCTGCCGCCACCACGGTCAAAGGTTCGCAGTTCCTCAAGCCGCACTTCGAATTCAGCGGTGCTTGCGCCGGTTGCGGCGAAACTCCGTATGTCAAGCTGGCTTCCCAGCTGTTCGGCAATAACATGATTGTTGCCAATGCCACGGGTTGTTCCTCCATCTACGGCGGTTCGTTCCCGACCATCCCGTATTGTACCGATAAGAGCGGCCGCGGGACGGCATGGGCCAACTCCCTGTTCGAAGATAACGCTGAATACGGCTTTGGTATGCGCCTGGCGGTTGATTCAAACCGCAAGCAGCTCAAGATGAACGTACAGCGCATTCTCGAACTCGGTACCACCGAAGACCTGAAGAGCGCGATGGGCAAGTGCCTCGAAATGTGGGACAAGAAAGACCAGGCTGCGTTCATCGCCCAGAGTGCTGTCGCCATGTTGCTGCCGGCTGCCATCAGCCAGGCTCAGGGTGAAGCCAAGTGCGTACTGTCCAAGATCAATGAGCTCAAAGACTACTTCGTCGATAAGAGCGTCTGGATCCTCGGTGGTGACGGCTGGGCATATGACATTGGTTACGGCGGTCTCGACCACGTTGTCGCGCAGCGTCGCAATGTCAATATTCTCGTACTTGACACCGAAGTATATTCCAACACCGGCGGTCAGGCTTCCAAGTCCACCCCGATCGGTGCGGTCGCGCAGTTTGCTAACTCCGGTATGCGCCTGACCAAGAAGAACCTTGGTTTCATGTGCATGAGCTACGGTTACGTTTATGTCGCTTCCATCGCGATGGGCGCCAACCGTAACCAGGCCCTTCAAGCCTTCATCGAAGCTGAAGCCTACAACGGCCCCTCCATCATCATGGCCTATGCTCCGTGTATCGCTCACGGTATCGACATGATGAAGAGCCAGCTCGAACAGAAGCGCGCTGTTGATTGCGGTTACTGGCCGCTCTATCGCTACAACCCGCAGGAAGAAAAACCCTTCAAGTGGGAATGCAAGGAGCCGACTGCCAGCTTCCAGGAATTCATCCGCAGCGAACGTCGTTACACCTCTCTGCTTAAGACCGCTCCGACTGAAGCCGAAGCGCTCTTCGCGGAAGCTGAGACCGACGCGAAACGCCGCATGAGCTTCTACCAGAAATTGGGCGAAATTATGTAATTTCCCCGGCTTCTGAAAGCTGAATAAAGTCAACGGCCCCGGTTTTGAAACCGGGGCCGTTTTTTTTATATGCGTGGCTTGGGTGAAAATTTAGCGGAGGCAAGTCCCATATCCGCCTGCAGGGTGAGGCGAAGTTTAAAGGGGACCGGGGGGGGAATCCCCGGTCAGACGTGCAGGAGTCGCAATTGTTATTTCGACATCCCGATGCCGTGGTTCAGTGGCGCGCCCGGGACTTTGGGTCTTACCCATGATGATTTTGCTTTGACCAGCGTATCATCCCGGAAAGTGAAAATCCCCTGTTCGGCGAAGAATAATCCGATGCAGAGGTGTTCCGGTCGGGAATCTACCGCGTTGCCCGGACCATTCGGCGGGCATTGAAATTCGGCATTGCCGCCCTGTTTCCAGAACAGGCCGATACCGTTGGCGTTGGCATTACCCAGAGCGTTGCCGGGATTTTCAAAGACGTCGTTGCCGCCGATATCGTGCAAAAGTCCGACGCTGTAGTCGCGACCGTGTCCCTGTCCCTGGTTCATGAGGAGTTTATATCGGTCATTACCACCGAGATCAAGAGTGGCGGCTGCGGCGTAATGCGCACAGGCTCCCTGCGAATACCAGACGCCGGAATAATTGTCATCGCCGCCGAAATCGACCAAGGTTCCCAGTGCGTACCAGTAGCCGACTCCCTGACCGAACACACCGGCACTGTAGCTGTCATCGCCGCTGCCTTCGACGAGCGCGGCAATTCCTCCGGCCAATGAATAGCCGTCGCCAGGGTGGGCGCGGCGGCCGAAACCGAAACCTTGCGCCAGGCTGCTGTTATGCTGTTGTGTTTGCGGCGAAGGGTAGATAATGTCTTTGTCTTCGGCAACATAGACGTCGTTGCCGGAGGCGTCGACCAATGCGGCACAGGATTTGACTTGAGCATAAGCCTGTGCTGCTTCATAGCAGTAATACCGGTCATTTCCGGCCATGTCGTTGAGGATGGTGAACCCAACGGTGGCGGCGGATTCACCATAGCGGCGGATCGAGTATGAGTCGTTACCGGCGCGATCCATAAGCAGGCCCATCCCGACCCCGGCGGCGGCAAGTCCGGCGTGTGCCTTGTAGGTGTCGTTCCCGGCGCAGTCGATCAGTATTCCGTAACCCAGAATACCGACGCCGAAAGCGATTTTGTCCGTTTCGTAAGTGTCGTTGCCATCAAGATCCAGCAACATGGATACCGGACATTCTGCGGCGGAGACGGCGCCGTCGTGATAGGTGTCATCACCGGCGGCGTCAAGGATAAGAAGGTAATCATCTTCGGGGTAAGTATTGTTTTGAGCCCCATTGATGGCTATGGTTCCGATGGGTGTGTGATGGCGGAACGCAAAGTCTTTTGTCTTGCCATTTTCCGGTACCGGAGGGAGGGACAAAACTTGGTCAACAGCCCGGGCCAGCAGTAGCGACGCATGGGTCAACCGGGTCAGATCGGTTTTTTCGATCAGCATTCTGGATGTCGGGCTGGTATCGTAGTTAAGTGCGAGGTGAAGTGCTGCGGAAAAAAGTTGCGGTTCCGGAGTATTTATTCTGGCAATTGACTGACGGTGTTCGTCAATTGCACCAGGAACTGCTTCCAGCAAAACAGCGGCACGTTCGGCGATTGCATCGGGGATGACCGCGATGTTTTTTCGTAATGCCTCAAGCTGTTCGGTTTCCGGTTTTCCGCCTTTGTATTGGTGAATGGCGAAAATCGCCTGATATAATCTTTGATGAGGGTCAACCGTTGCTTCCGTCTTTGGTAATGGTAAGGCGACTGGAGCTGCGTCGGCATATCCTGCGGCGACGGTCAGCAACTGTGAACAGTTTCCGTTGGCGGCAAGAAATTTATTGCCGATTTCCAGTGTGGTTGCATCCAGCAGCAACCAGTTGTCCCATACTTTTTCAAATGTTTTGCGGGGGAACAGTCCCATGCTACGCAGTTGCGAGGTCGGCATCTGTGCTGTTGCGGGAGTCAGCTGATCCATCGCCAGCAGTCCCTGCCAAGGGGAATCGGTTTGCGACTGAGACTGAATCGGAAGCTCTGCTGATGAGAGTGTCATGCCGCCGAGAATAAGTGTTACGAAAAAAAGATATTTACGGTTAAACATAAAAAGCCCTTTTTCTAACAAGAATATAATTGATACACATAATTTCAAGCAAGATCGCGATCTTGTTTGCTATTTTTGTGGTTAGGAATTAAATTGGAACATCTTTAACGTGAGGAAAATTAATGAATCTGATAGTGAATGGACAGGAAATTCCGGGAGAGATTTTTCAGCAGGCGATGGCGCATTTGAAGAATCAGAATCCGCAGATGAACCAGAATGAACTGGCGAAGAAAGCCACTGAAGATGTGATCCGCCACGCATTGTTGCATCAGGCGGCATCCAGAGAGATCCCCGCTCCGGCGGAAGCATTGGTCCAACAGGAATTTACCCGTTATAAGAATGGTTTTCCCGGTGAAGACGAGTTTGAACGTATGTGTGAGGCAAATCAAACCTCCGAGAGCGTTATCCGTGAAAATATACGTAACAGTATGCGTGTTAATGCCTTTGTTGAACGTATCGCCGGCAATCCTCCGGCGCCATCCGAGAACAACATCCGTCAGGTGTTCGAACAGGAACCTAAGGCATCCGAGAAGCCGGTTACGGTGACGGCCGCGCAGATCGTCAAGCGTTTTACGCCGCAGAATTATATAGCGGTCTATGAAGAAATGTGCAATGTTCGAGGTGAATTGCTGGATGGAGCTGATTTTGCCGCCGCTGCCGACCGTTTGTCTGAAGGCCATGACGGCAAAGGTGGAGTGTTTGGTCCGGTGGCGCCCGGACAATTGATCGAGGAACTTAACGCGGTGATCTTCTCTTTGCGTCCCGGTGAGCTTTCACCGGTATTTCAGACGCGTTTCGGTCTGCATATCGTCAAGGTGATGAAGCGTGACGCGGCAAAGAAGATGACGTTTGAAGAATGTCGCGATCGGATACGGGAAGGGTTGATGCATCGCGCCAAGGAAGCGAATATTGAAAAATGGTTTTCCGAAGCCCGCGGTAAGGCGGCGGTTACTGTGAAAAAGTGATGCGCGTTTCCCGTAAACTCTATTTTTTTAAAGATTATCTGATCGATAAGTTCGGGACTCCGCTTTACCGGATTCCTGTTGATCTGCCATTGTCGTGTCCAAACCGGCAGCGCAATTCGGGGCAGGGGTGTATCTTCTGCGCCGAAGACGGGGCGCGGGCGCGACATCTGCGCCATCATCTTAATCTGGCGGAACAGGTCCGGTCCGGGATTGATTATGTACGGCGGCGCTATCAGGGCGGTCCACCGTATATCGCCTATTTTCAGTCATTTACCAATACCAATGCGCCGGTGGAACAGTTGCGGCGTTATTATGAAGAGGTGTTGGCGCTTGCGGACTTCCGTATGGTGATAATCGCTACCCGGCCGGATTGTCTGCCGCCCGACGTGCTGGACTATCTGGAGGAGCTGAAGCAGCGTTATGTGGTATGGGTTGAGCTGGGGGTGCAGACCTCCAATGACCGTACGCTGGAGCTGATAAAACGCGGCCATGATTTTGCCGCCGTTCGCCGGGCGGTCAATGCTCTGGTCGAACGTGGTATCCCTTGCGCGGCGCATGTTATTCTCGGTCTTCCGGGCGAAGGAATGGAGGATTTTCTGCAAACGGCGCGGGATCTTGCCGCGTTGCCATTTTCGGGTATCAAGATCCACAACCTGCTGGTGTTGAAGAACACGCCGCTGGCAAAGCTCTACGCGGATAAGAAGGACGAACCGGGCTGGTTCAATATCAACAACGAGTACGAATATGCCGATGCGCTGGCACGTTTTCTGGCTCTGATTCCGGAAGAATGGCCTCTGATGCGTTTGAATGCCGATGCCCCCGATGAACAGATCATTGCCCCTAAATGGTGGATGAGCAAGGGACAGTTTCTGGATTATCTGCGGGAGTTCATCGCCGGCGGAGATGACGCTGATGGACGTTTTGCCGGAGCGGTGCCGAAGGTCAGAACTGCTGACGGCTCTTTTACCTTTTACCATCCGGAATACAAACAGCACTTTCATACGCTGGCGGGGGCGGCATCGGAGGCGGAACTGAAATTCGTCGGTCCTTCCGGTCTGCGGGAACGGCTGGCGCAAGGACCGATACGGTTGCTGGACGTCGGTTATGGACTGGGGTACAACGCGATTGCCGCGGTTCGCTGTGCGAAGGATGTCGGCGGAGTGCTTGATATTGTGACGCTGGAATGCGATCTGAAAACGTTGCGGGCCGGGCTGGCGATATTTCCCCCGGAAAGTTTGGAGTACCGGGTTACCGGGGATCTGCTGAAGAACGGTATCTGGCGGCAGGAGGGCATTACGGTGAGTCTCCTGACTGGTAACGCGGCCGTGACGGTCCGGAGTGTTGACGATCCTTTCGATGTGATTTTTCTGGACGGTTTTTCGCCGGACAAGAATCCTGAGCTTTGGACCTATGATTTTATCCGCGAACTGGCGGGAAAACTGGCGCATGACGGGATCATGACCACCTATTCCAGTGCTTTCCCGGTTCTTGGGGCGCTGATGCGCACCGGTCTGCATGTCGGGATGTCTGCGGCTTTCGGGCGGAAGCGCGGCGGAACGGTTGCCGCATGGTTGCCAGGTCTTATAGCAGTTCCACTGGCGGACAAGGAACGTAATATCGTATTGCATTCAACAGCGGGCGTCGCCTATCGTAATTACAGTGGTGTTCTTCCCGCCGCAGAAATTATCCGGCAACGTGAAATGCTGGTAGAAAAACTGCGGCGGCAAGGGGTGCCGCGCTGGTATAAAGGCCGTTGAATCATAGGCATATGGCCCGTCGTCGTTTCATCCTCCTTTTTCGCTCGATATTGCCGGGAAAATATCTGAAAAATTCATTGAAAAACCGGTACATCCATGATAGATTTACTGGTTTATACAACCACTCCGGTTGCACGGGAATAATTATTTAAAACATATTTTAATTTA
>QKAL01000132.1 GCA_003246475.1 Lentisphaerota bacterium | reverse complement strand
GATTTCGGAACCGGATTTTGAATTATTCCGACTTTGTAAAGATTCTGACGAGGCGTTGAAGATCATTCTGGATGCGCATAGTTATGGAATGCCCAGTACAATCAAATAGAGCGAATAATTCCCCCGCGTCATCAAACAAATATTAATATGATATTGACTAATATGCCGGAGTCGGTATATTGAGTCATATGGTATAGTTGTTTTTTTTGTGACATACAAGCCGGAGGGATAATGAAAAAGTTGCCGTTGTTATTTTTCAGCCTGATGCTGATGACCATGGCGGCCGCCGCTGAGGATGATTTGCAGGTGCGGCAACATATCGCCTGGTCGAATGATAATATCCTGATCTCCCATCCTTATTATATTGACGCCAAAGTTGAGTTGAATGCTCTTTCCCATGATCTGAAGATTGATTTTACGACCTGTGAAAAAGAGAACAGCTGGGCGATGGTGCTGATACGGCTTGACAATCCGCCGGAAACCGACTGGACGGCAATTAAAATCACCTATCGTGCCTCGCTGCCTTCCGGTATGCAGATGCGTCTGGGGCTGGAAGAGGATGACGAGATCACCTACGAATGCTTTTGGGACGCAGCCTCGTCCGGTGAATTTGTCCAAGTGGTTATTCCCCGCAGCAAGCTGGTTATCGGGAAATGGTGCCGCAAGTCGGATCGGAATCCCGGACTTGACGCGGACAAGGTTAAGACAGTACTGATCGGTGCCGGAGGTTTATGGAACGGGAGCGGGTCGAGCCGCGGCTGTATTGAGATACGTGACATCGGTTTGATGTGCGGGAGCGGCGAAAAACTGCCATGAAAAGCGTTGCCTGACCGGAAATGGACATATCCTTAAGGCAGAATGCATGGTGTTTGAGGCAGTCTGACCTTATTTGTTGTTTATAACAAGCATTAACAGGGGATGTATCATGACGCTTAAACTCAGGAATAAGATCGTGGTTTTGGCTGTGGCTTCGGCACTGCTTCCGGTACTGGTAATGACCATCATGATTTCCGTTCAGAAAATCCGCGTGTATCAGGTCCTTGAGGACGAGATAAGGAATGCCGGTATCGAAAGCCTGGCTTATGTGGCCAATGATTTTTATAAAACCTGTGAGATTACCAACAGGATTTTGCTGGATGACACCATCCGTAATGCAAATACCGCAGTCATCATGTTGCGCGAAAGTGGCGGGATCAGCCTTTCCCGGAACGAAAAGGTCGAGTGGACTGCTGTGAATCAGTCCTCGCAGGAGAAACTGTCCATCGATCTTCCGGTGATGATGTTGGGTAAGCTGCCGCTGGAGAAGAATTTCAGTTTTGAAAAGGAGACTCCTGTAATCGACCGGCTGATGCAGTTTACCGGCGGTAAGTACACGATTTTCCAGCGCATGAACGATCGCGGTGATATGTTGCGTGTTGCAACGAATGTTTCCGGCAGTGATTTGAAGCGGCGGGCGGTCGGGACTTATATTCCTGCGGTTGAGCCGGACGGCAAAAACAACCCCGTGATTGAGACTTTGTTGCGGGGCGATACCTTCAAGGGTAGTGCGATTGTGGTGGACAATCTGAACATAGCCGTTTACGTGCCGTTGAAAGATAAGAACGGCGCGGTGTTTGGCTGTGTCTACTCCGGAATCGAGATAAATGCGATTTCGATGATAAAGGACATGATCCGCAACTACAAGATCGGCAAGTCCGGTTATATTGCCGTATTGGGCGGTGCCGGAGTAAATAAAGGCCGTTATATTGTGGCGCACGACATCAGCCGTGAAAACACCAATTTGCTGGAAGTAAAGGATTCCAACGGAGTCCCGTTTATTCGGGAGATTATTGATGCCGGTATAAAAGAACCGGGAAAGATTGGTTACCGTTACTATTCCTGGAAAAACGCAGGGGACAAGGGGCCGAGGGAAAAATGCGGCGTCTATATCTATTTTGCGCCATGGGACTGGTTGATTATGCCTTCGATGTATCTGGATGATTATGAGGGCATGTCCCGGGCGGTTAATGACCGGATTAACCTGCTGCTTCGTTCAATAGTCGTCGGCGGTATGCTTTTCCTGCTTGGCGCTCTGTTTTTTGCCTGGTACATGGGCAATAAGATCAGCCGTCCCATCATTCGGATCTCTGATATTGCTGGCATGATTGCCAAGGGGAACATCGATGCAGCGATGCAGGGTTTCCGCCAGTTCCGCAATCTGGTGAATGAAGAAGGCAAACTCAATGAACGGGCGGTCTCCCGCGATGAAACCGGGTATCTGATCCGGTCGATATATACTATGACGCGTAACCTCAATTCTCTGGTCGGGGAAGTGCAGAAGGCTACCATACATCTGGTTTCCACTGCCACGCAGATTGCGGCGTCATCACGGGAGCAGGAGGCAACGGTCAGCGAGCTGGGGTCTTCGACCAATGAGATCGTCAGTTCCTCCAAGGAAATTTCCTCGACCTCACAACAGTTGGTCAATACGATGAATGAAGTGGCGGAGGCATCCAGTAACGCCGCGGTTCTGGCAGAAGCGGGGCGGACCGGACTTTATAAGATGGAGACTTCGATGGAACAACTGGCCACCGCCACTGCCTCGATTTCTTCAAAACTGGCAATCATCAATGAAAAGACCAGCAATATAGGCAATGTTATCGCCACTATCACCAAAGTCGCCGACCAGACCAATCTGTTGTCGCTGAACGCCTCTATCGAGGCGGAAAAGGCCGGGGAGTTCGGCAAGGGCTTTGCCGTGGTGGCGCGCGAGATCCGACGTCTTGCCGATCAGACCGCGGTGGCGACTCTGGATATTGTCAAAATGGTCAAGGAAATGCAGTCGGCGGTATCTTCCGGCGTCATGGGTATGGATAAATTCACCGAAGAGGTACGGCAGAGCGTTCGTGATACCGATCAGATCAATGTTCAGTTGGAAGGAATCATCAAGGAAGTGCAGATTTTGCCGGATAAATTTGATCAGGTGATCGATGGGATGAAACAGCAGACGGTCGGAGCACAGCAGATCAGTGATTCGATGATCCAGCTGAGCGAGTGTGCTGGTAATACCTCGGAGTCGCTGCGTTCATTCAATGAAGCGGCGACTCAGTTGAACGACGCGACGTTGGCGTTGCAGAAGGAAGTCGCAATTTTCAAGGTTAAATAAGACGGTGCCATGCCGCCGTGTGAAGACCGATTGTCGTCATAACCGGAAGACAGGAGCAAATGATCTGTTTACGATTCAAAATCAGCAATTCATTTTACGGTCTGGATTGTACGGATATCATTGAGGTTGTGCCGCGGATCGGTATGACCGCGATCGTCGGCGCTCCTGATTATGTGCCGGGGTATTTCAACTATCGCGGAAAAATAGTTCCGGTCGCGGATGTTTCCATGCTGGTTGCCGGTCAGGCAGCGCCGGAACGGCTCAGTTCCCGGATAGCCATCGTCCGGTTCGGGGCGGAGCGGTGTCTCGGGCTGCTGCTGGAGGGGGCGACGGAAGTTATTGTCGTTGATGATGCCGCGATTACGACGGCACAGAGTTCCGGAATACTTACCGAGGCTGATTTTATGGGACGGATAATTGTTGCCGGCGGAGAGACGATGCAATTGATCAAGGTGATGGAGCTGTTGCCGGAAGAGGTCAGGAACACAGTATTTATGGGATGAACAGCAAGCGGAGTCTGGCGTTTTTATGATGGGAGGCAAGGCCGAGATGATTGAAGCGATATTGAACAAAGCGATAGGATTCAATATCCACAGTGTCGGTCGCAGGAAAGTCGATGCCGATGTGGTACGGCGAATGCGGCATTGCGGCGTTGCGACCGAGGAGGCGTACCTGGAGTTGTTGCGGCATTCTCCGGAGGAAATGGCCAAGCTTATAGAAACGGTTACCATTCCGGAAACCTGGTTTTTCCGGCTTTGCGGTTCTTTTGAATATTTGGCGGCATATGTTCGCGAGGAGTGGCTGCCGCAGCGTAAAAAACCGCTCCGTGTCCTGTGTATGCCATGTTCAACCGGGGAGGAGGCATACTCGATTGCTATGATATTGATGGAATGCGGCCTGTCGGGCAATGATTTTCTTATTGACGCCGGAGACATCAACAATCATTATCTGGACAAGGCCCGTAAGGCGGTCTATTCGAAAAACTCTTTCCGCGGTGAACGGCCGGATCTGGTGAACCGGTATTTCCGGCCTGCTGGTAATTTGCAGTCGCTGATTGCAGAGGTGAAGGAAAAGGTACGTTTTTTTAGTTGCAATGTGCTCGATTTTGTGCCTCCGGCAGTACCGTATGACATTGTTTTCTGCCGCAATATGCTTATCTATCTTGATGCGGAGAGCCAGAAAAAAACGCTGGAATTGCTTGCCGCGTCGCTGGCGGATAACGGGGTGTTTTTTTTGGGACATTCGGAGTCCGGTTTGCTTTTCAATACCGGATTTGTCCCCGTTAAAATTAGCGGAAGCTTTGCTTTCCGGAAAGGTGCTGAACCGTCGCGGCGGGAGGCGGTTCGACCGAAGCGTTCTTGTCCTCGTCAGGAAACGATCCTGCCAAAAGTGCGGAAAGATATGCTTCCCGTGCCGCGTGAGAACAGGAGTTTAGCCCTGAATGAGGAAGATATCTTCGCTCAGGCGGAGCGTCTTGCCGATCTTGGCGACTCTGCGGCTGCCGAGGTGCTGTGCCGGCGTCATCTGGCGCTGCACCCTCTTGACATCAGGACGGTATTTCTGCTGGGCATCATCATGCAGTCTACCGGAAAATATGAGGAGGCGGAGAAGCTTTTTTTAAGGACGTTGTATTTGGACGCCAATCATCATGAGGCGTTGCTGAGCATGGCGATATTGAAGGGGAGGAGTGGTGATCTCAAGAGTGCTGCCGCCTTCCGTGAACGTGCCGATAGAACCGTCAAAGGAACAAAACCATGACAATGCCGGAAGATAACAGGTCGAATGACGACTACTGCTGGACCCGGATCGGGACTTTTTCCGATGGAGATGCCTCCTGCGTGAAACTTCGGGAGCTGATTCATTGTCGTAATTGTGATTTATTTCAGGATCACGCCGGCCGGTTGTTGGAGATGTCGCCCCCGGATGGATATATCGGTGAGTGGGCAAAGTCTTTGGCAGAGCAGAAGGAAAAGGCGGTCAACTTAAGCGAGTCATTCCTGATTTTCCGGCTTGAAGATGAGTTGCTGGCGTTGCCGACCACTTTGATCCGTGAGGTGGCTAATCCTGCCTCCATACATACTATTCCCCGGAAATCCGACAGTGTGCTGTTGGGGCTTGTCAATTTTCGAGGCCGGTTGCAATTGTGCTTTTCACTTAAAGCCCTGCTTGGGCTGGAACCGGCGCGGGTGGCGGAAAATAACCATGAGCAATTGTTCGGCACCCGTTTTGTTCAAGTGGAAAGCGACGGGATGGCGTGGGTATTTCCTGTTGATGAAGTCCTTGATGTGTATCGTTATGACCTGGATCTTCCGGTGAAGGTTCCGGATACCGTTGCCCGGGCCGGGGTAAACTATATCATGTCGGCTTTTGATTTTCGGGACCGACTGGTGGGGCGCCTTGACGACGAACTGATCGTTGACAGTTTGAAAAGGAGGCTTCTATGAGCGGCGGAGATCTCAAAAATTTTTCCATGCTGGGTCTGTTTCTGATGGAAGCGGAGTCCCAGGCGCAGGCGCTCAACGATGGGTTGTTGAAGCTGGAAAAAGCCCCGGCAGGCAAGGGGGATCTTGAATCACTGATGCGCGCGGCGCATTCTCTGAAAGGCGGAGCGCGCATCATCCAGTCCGATGTCATCGTTAAATTTGCCCATGCCATGGAGGATTACTTTGCTGCGGTGATAAATGGCAGTATCGTTATTATGCCTGAGCATGTCGATCACCTGTTGGTCGGGGTGGACATGATTAAAAAGATATCTCAGACAAAGGAGGCTGACTTTGCTGAATTTATTGCCGGGCACGCCGATAATTTCACTGCGCTGTCCGGGATATACGCCGATCTGACAGCCGGGAAAACCGTAGCCGGCAGAGTCCGGGCGGAGATTGTGTCGGAAGAATCGATCGGCGTTGATAAGTCCACTGATGGTGCGGCGCAGGTTGTCAAAGTGGCCGAGACCAAGATGAAGAAGCTTCTCGAGCTGGCGGGCGAGTCATTTGTCAATGTCAAAAAGGTGCAGGCGCTGGAACGGGAGATCCATTATCTGAAGAAGATTTGCGGTCAGGCCGGGGAAATTATTGGCAAGTTGCGTGAATCCTTTACTCCGCATGGAGAGATGGAGTGGGAAAATGGGGAGTGGAATGAGGAGTTGAAGTCGTTGCAGGAGGACCACAGCATCCGGATGACGGAATTTTCCCGGGATATTTCCGAACTTTCCCGGAAGCTGGAAAGTTTTTCCGAGGATTTATACAATGAGGTGGTATCCTGTAAGATCATGCCCTTTCAGGATCTTGCCAGAATTTTCCCCCGGATGGTTCGGGATCTCGCGTTGAATCTGGGTAAACAGATCGAACTGGAGATTTCCGGTGGCAATACGGGGCTGGATCGCGATATTCTGGAAAAGCTTGAAGCGCCGCTGACGCATCTGCTTCGCAACGCCGTAGATCATGGACTGGAAAGTCCCGCTGAACGCCTTAAAGCAGGGAAACCGGCAATCGGCACTATTCGCGTATCTGCCTTTCACTGGGCTGGAATGTTCAATATCACGATCACCGATGATGGGCGCGGCATCGATGTGGAGGCGTTGCGCGAATGTATTGTGGAAAAAAAACTTGCCACCCGGGAGATGTTGCAGAATATGCCGGAGAGGGAGATCTTCGATTTCCTGTTTCTGCCCGGCTTTACTACCCGGTCGGAAGTTTCGGAGATTTCCGGCCGGGGTATTGGCCTGGATGTGGTGATGACCATGATCCAGGAGGTAAAGGGCCAGATCGAGGTAGAGACGCGACTCGGCGAGTATACCATGTTTCGATTGCAGATGCCGGTGTCGCTGTCGGTGATTCAGGCGCTGATAGCGGAGATCGGCGGTGAGATCTATGCCTTCCCCTCAACCCGGATCGACCGTTTGCTGAGCATCCCAACGGACCAATTGCTGACGTTGGAAAATCATCAGTATTTTCAGTATGAAGGGGCAAATATCGGCGTGGTTTCCGCCGCCGAAGTGTTTGGTTATCCGGATCGACCGCTGGAGACGAACGAAGTGCAATTGCTGCTGGTAAGTGACCGTTATAATCAGTATGCGCTGGTCATTGACCGCTTTGTCCGCGAAGAGAAGATTGTCGTTCGCCCGCTTGACGAAAGGCTTGGCAAAGTGTTTTGTATCAGTGCCGCGTCGATTCTTGACGACGGCTCTCCCATTCTTATCGTCGAAGTCGATGATCTGGTCCGTTCGATTGACAATCATGTTAAAAACGATACGCTGCATCGCATTAATCGTGACATTGGTGACAGCGCGCCGGTAATCCGCAAGAAGATCCTGGTCATAGATGATTCCATTACGGTCAGGGAACTGGAAAAGCAGATACTGGAGTCTCACGGTTATCTGGTTGAGGTTGCGGTTAATGGCATGGACGGATGGAATGCGGTCAGAAATTCCGAATACGATATGGTAATTACCGACATCGATATGCCAAGAATGAACGGTTTTGAACTGGTGGAGAAGATCAAAGGTACCGGTCGACTCAAAAATATTCCGGTTATGATAGTATCCTACAAGGACCGGGAAGAGGACAAAGTTCGCGGCGCGGAAGCAGGAGCCGACTTCTATTTGACCAAAAGCAGTTTTCATGACAATACCATGATCGACGCGGTATATAAACTTATCGGGGAGGCGGTAACATGAGGATTGCCATTGTCAATGATATGCAGCTGGCAGTGGAGTTGTTACGGCGGATCGTCATGTCCATGCCGGATTGCCAGGTGGCCTGGACCGCATCCGATGGCGAGGAAGCGGTCCGCAAATGTGCCGCCGATACGCCGGATATTCTTATCATGGACATGATGATGCCGAAAATGAATGGTGTTGAGGCCACCAGGCGGATTATGATGAATTCCCCGTGCGCGATTCTCATAGTCACCGCCTCGGTAAATGAGAATTCAACCATGGTTTTCAACGCTTTGGGCGCCGGTGCGCTGGATGCGGTCAATACCCCCTCGATGTTGGTAATGAATGATACGGGCAATGACAGTGAACTGGTCAAGAAGCTGCTGATGCTCAAAAAGCTGATTAAGGTAGGAATGAGCCCGGCGGCGGTTGATGAGCTTAAATCAGCATCCTCCACGGAATCGCATCCTCTGGTAGCGATCGGTGCATCCACAGGCGGCCCGCAGGCGGTATCCAATTTTTTTGCGACGATTCCGGAAGACGTTAATGCCGCTTTTGCGCTGGTACAGCATATTGACCGGAAGTTTATTCACGGCCTGGCCGCCTGGCTCGGCCACTCCTGCCGTCTGCCGATCCGGATTGCGGAGCCCGGTGATATTCCGCGGAAAGGTACGGTACTGCTGGCCGGAACCAACGATCATATGATTATGCGACCGGATCGTACGATCGACTATACGGTAGCTCCGGAAAACAATCCATATCGTCCGTCGGTTGATGTGTTCTTTACCAGTCTTGCGCGGTATTGGCGGGGAGACGGCATGGCGATACTGCTGACCGGCATCGGGCGTGATGGAGCCGCCGGGATGTTGAAACTGAGGCAGGCAGGGTGGCGTACTTTTGCACAGGATCAGGCCAGTTGCGTGGTTTACGGGATGCCGAAGGCGGCGGCGGAAATCGGTGCCGCCGAGGAGATCATGTCTCCCGCCGCCATCGGACGGAAGATCGTTGATTTGATAAAAAAATAAAATCATGGGTGGGCGGACTATGAAGAGAGAATATATAAAAATCAGTTATAAGCCGCAGAAGTCTCATCAGATCACGGTATTGCTGATTGACGATCAGCCGATGGTCGGCGAAGCGGTCAGGCGGATGCTTGCCAACGAGGATGATATTGTCTTTCACTATTGCGGCAACCCTGAAAGTGCCAT
>QKAL01000052.1 GCA_003246475.1 Lentisphaerota bacterium | reverse complement strand
TTGGAACAGTTCTTCTGTGAAGATCAATCCACCCAGCCTGGAACCGGCAATATCCGCGACTACTTTCCGGTATTCGTTATTGTTCAGTTCTGGTGCAACATTGAAGAAAACTTCCAGCCGGATTCCCTCTTGGCGGCTGAAATTATTAAGTTCGGCAAGAATATTGTTATAAAAACAATTCCAATTATTACTCTCCGGAGAATGGCGGAAGATCAGGGCGAAACGGTGGCTGAATGGCGGGTAGGCCGCGGCGTAAATTCCTCCGCGCGTGACTGTTTTGATAAATCCATCCTCTTTGAGGCATCGAATTGCCTGTCGGAGTGTACCACGTGATACCGCGAGTTCTTGCTCCAGATAGCTGAAGGATGGAAGTTTCTCGCGCGGCTTATAGACGTTTTTTAATAGTCTGGATTTTATTATTTTTATTATTTGATCCCGACGTGGACTGTTTTTTCTCATGTAGAAAACGCTTCTGTGTCTTTTTTTGTTAGGTGAAAATATTACAAAGTCATGGAATTTACAAATATGAAATGACCGAAAAAAACAATTTGGTTTGTTTTTTTGCTCAATCCGAGCTGGAAATCACTTTTTTTTCTCTTTTTTTTAGCTTTTGTTTCGTTTACATATTGATTTTGTTTTTTCAATCTAATAAAATATACTATAAGTGGGAAGCCCTAAATGTTGAGTTTCCCAATAGTTTCGAAGTAATTAATTTCAGGGGAGTGTGGGAGTATGGAAAATCTTGTTGAAGGAAAAGTAAAGTGGTTCAATGCGCCTAAGGGGTATGGATTCATTGAATCGAAGGACGGAAAGGATGTATTCGTTCACTACAGCGCAATTCAGATGGATGGGTTCCGTACATTAGAGGAGGGGCAGCCTGTCAAATACAATCTCATCCAAGGGCCCAAAGGGCTCATGGCCGATTTTGTTACCTTTCAGGTATAATATCCGGTCTGGATTAATTAATACTTGATTTTTTCCTCCGCGCCAGTATCTTCTGCCGCGGAGGTTTTTTTTTATGACATTGCAAAGTTTTGAAAATCTTGTTCCCGGCGTCATGATCGACGCCGTAGAAGCGGCACTGGGGATTCCGATGGGCGGACTTGCCGCTCCGTTGCCAAGTTATATCAATCGGGTCTATGAGTTTGAAGCAATTGACGGTACACGTCTTATTGCCAAGTTCTATCGTCCCGGCCGCTGGGCGCTGCCGGCGTTACGTGAAGAACATCAATTTGTGACACAATGCGCGGCGCAGGAAATTCCGGTAGTATCTCCGCTGCTGCTGCGAAACGGATCTACGTTGGATGTGACCTCTGATGGTATATACTTTGCTGTTTACCCCAAACGTTCTGGGCGTGAGATCGAGATCAATGATGACGAGGCATGGCGCAGGATCGGCAGTCTGATTGCCCGTATTCATAACGTCGGGGATGATATGGACGCGCCGCATCGTCTTATGCATCATCCGCTGGAATCCACCGGGGAGGAGATCGGCTGGCTGCTTGACGGCGGCTATATTTCGCCGATGTGCCGTAAGCCATTCGCGCAGATTGCTGAAAAGATCATGGACGAGATCATCCCTCTTTTTGATGATGCGGAGTATATACGCATCCATGGTGACTGTCACCGGGCAAATATCCTTGAGCGGCCCGGGGAGGGGCTGATGCTGATCGATTTTGACGATATGATGATTGGTCCGCCGATTCAGGACTTGTGGCTTCTGCTTCCGGAACATGCGCCGCAGTCGCAACAGGAGATAGACTGGCTGCTTGAGGGGTATACGATGTTGCGCGATTTCGACCGCAGATCATTGCGCCTGATTGAACCATTACGGGCGATGCGCATGATCTACTTTTTAGCCTGGATTGCCCGGCAGTCTTCCGATTATAATTTTCAGCAGCATTTTGAAAATTGGGGCAGTGATGCTTTCTGGCGGCGGGAGACGGCGGATCTGGAGTTGCAATATGCCATTATCCGCGAATCACTGAATTAACGTCGCAGCCCGGACAGCAATAAAATCGCCGAACCGGCGATGGTTCCGGTAATCGGTGTCGGCAGCGCGGTTACGAATGCACCGGCGAAAGCTTTTGCCAGACACGCCATCGTCTTGTCGCCGGCTTTGTGTTTTTGAACCAGAAACAACAGAACGAAACAGATCAAGAAAGACAGTATACAGGCAATCGGCATGGTCAGCGGGAATATTTCTACCACGAAAAATAGATAATCCAGCAGCAGAATGATAATCCCGCTGACGGGATGAAAGATGTGCGAGTTTGCGGCCGAAGCTTCAGCGGGGGTTTTGTTTTCTATATTGTTCGACATATTCAATAATGGTTTTTGCCCTGCTTTTCCAGGAGTGTTTGGCTACTGCGTTGCGCTGTCCGGCCGCGGCGATGGACTGCATGCGGTCTTCATCCCGCAGCAGATCCCGCAATGATTCCGCCAACTTGTCCGGCCGGGTAAACTGATAGAGGCATATATCCTCTCCGTCGGTGAAATTTTCGCGATGGTACGGGTTGTCAATGGCAACTGATACCGCACCGTTCAGCATGGCGGTGAAGACCCGTTCGTGGGATCCGTCTTCATAGAAACCGAAGTCAAGCACTACCTTGCTGCGGGTCATCAGGTAATTGATTTCATCAAGATCGCGCGGCGGGTAAATGGTGTGATTGTGAAAACGGTTTTCGGGCCAGTTCTTTCCCCAGATATTAAGTTTGATTCCGGCCTGATCCAATGCGGTAATCGTTTGCAGCCGTTTTTCAGCGCGGATGAAGTTGTCAAGGTGTTTATAATTAACCACCAGCAGGTTGAACGTGTCTCGGTCGGTGGAAACGTCAAACCCGTAGCTCAAGGTCACCTGGGCCAGCGCGTCGAAGACCGTAAGGTTTTCTGTGGTCAGCAGAAGGTCGATGGCTTCGGTAAAGATCTGTTTTAATCCGCGGGGGAACTCCATGATTTTACGATAGGCTTCATTGGGGTCGAAAAACGTTCCTGCGAAAACCAGGTCGAAACGTCGCGGTGATCGGGATGGCGGCCGTGGTGAAAAGCATCCGCCGTGTGGCAGATGGCAGATCTGTGAATTGATTTTTCCCGCCAGGTATTGGTTAAGAAAACGGATATGCGAGCGGTCGATGCAGGTGAGTATATCGTTATTGAAAAACAGCCGTGGGTATTGTAGCAGCGGCGGGTCAATCAACATGCCGACAAAGACACACCCTGTATCGCGATAATAGCGGAAGTCATCTTTGTCGATACATGGACGGATTGCGTTTACGCCGAAGATCAGGTCGTGATCCTGATATATGGAGCGGTCTCGGGCAATTTTGCATTCTTCCGGTTTACACAGATCCAGCCATGTGATCCCATATCCGGCATCCTGAAGCCCTTCAGCTACAGCGGCGGCGAAAACATTTCCCAGATTGTAGGCGAAATCGCCTTTGTATATAACTGCCCGTTTTGTCATATCGCCAATTTTCTGCGTTTCTCCCATATTTTATGGAAACACAATAACTTGAAGAAATGCCGATGTCAAGTGCTTTTATCATTCACAGCATATTTAATTGAGGTTGGTTTTTGGTCAAAGTATGATTTAATGATTTGCATAAACACAAAGAAGGCCATATAATTAATGATATATATTTTATGGTTGTTATACCGGTTAACGTTACGGAACAGGGAGGACGGGTAATGGATTATCGGAAGATATTTGAGGTTAAGCCGGGTAAAAAAGTTGATCTTAACAAGATAGATCCGGATTTTACCGATGATTTTGCCGGCAAGAAGGATGCCGCTGAGCTGGTGGAAAAAAATTCCGCCTTGCTGAAACAACTGCAATATGAGCTTTATGCGGAAAACCGTCAATCGCTGTTGATCATTCTCCAAGCCATGGATGCAGGCGGCAAGGATGGTACCATTAATCATGTGTTGGCCCCCATGAATCCCCAGGGGTGCCGGGTTCAGAATTTCAAAGTGCCCAGTAGCGAAGAGGCCTCCCATGATTTTTTATGGCGTGTTCATCGTGCGGCTCCGAAAAATGGCGAGGTGGTGATATTCAACCGTTCCCATTACGAGGATGTTCTCGTTGTCCGCGTTCACGATCTGGTTCCGAAAACGGTCTGGCGGCAGCGTTATGATTACATCAATGATTTTGAAAGAATGCTCGCCGGGCATAACACCAGAATCGTAAAATTCTTTCTCCATATCAGCAAAGAGGAACAGCTGAAGCGTTTTGAGGAAAGGTTGGATCAAAAGGACAAGCATTGGAAAATCAGTGCGGCGGACTATAAAGAACGTCAGTTCTGGGATGATTACCAGAAGGCGTTTGAGGATGCGCTGACAAACTGTACCACTGAATTTGCTCCCTGGTATGTGATCCCCGCCAACCAGAAGTGGTTTCGTAATCTGGCGGTGTCACAGATTTTGATTGAGACACTGCAGGACATGAAGATGAAAATGCCTGAACCGACAGTGGATATCGATGAGATCAGGAAACTGGCGGCAGCGGAGTGGAAGAAGATAAAAAAATAGTTTTTTCAATTATTGTTGTTTTTTACCATTATTTTGATTTGCTTGTTTCTGGCAGATGATTTATTTTGCATCGTGCGGGTCAGGCACGGTACATATAGTGAAAATTCAGTAAATGCGGGGATAGAATGAAACAGACGCCTTTCCCAGGTGAGCGGTTGATTCGTATGCGTGGCGACAGTATTGTTTTCACGCTGGAATTGTATGATGACATTTCTGGACAGGCTTTCCTGCGGACCAATCTAGGTCACGGCGCGGTTCGCCGCAACGAGATCATAGCCCATACCGAACAATCTGTTCCTGTTTTGGAAACCGACTGGCATGATTTGCCGATGCGCCGGATTGATTCGAAGCACTTTCAACTGGTGTTGCCGCTGGTGGAAGTGGGCAATTTTGAGGCAAAAGCGTGGTTTCAGCCTGATAACGGCGGCAGAAATATCTGGGTCGGCGGCGAAGATAATACCTTTATCAAAGTCGAACCTGCCGGCACAGTCTGCGCCAATACCATTTATACGTTGTTTACTCGGCAGTTCGGAAGCAATAAATATCAGCGTAACAAGCTGGAAATAGAATTTAAAGAACCGGTTGCCGATCTGGATAAGGCTGGATATGCCGTGATCCCGCCTTCGGGAACTTTCCGCGATGTTATCAAGGAACTTGACTTCATCATAGGAAAATTGCGCAGCCGTATCATCCAGTTGCTGCCGATACATCCGGTGCCGACAACCTATGCGCGAATGGGCCGTTACGGCAGTCCCTTTGCCGCAATCGATTTTTTCTCCGTTGATCCGGCATATGCCGAGTTTGATACCAAGTCAACGCCGCTGGAGCAGTTTCAGGAGCTGGTTGACGCTATCCATGCCCGTAATGCGCGGGTATTTATAGACATTCCAGTCAATCATACCGGTTGGGCGTCTCAGACGCAGATGGCTCATCCCGAATGGTTCGAGCGCCTGCCGGACAAGACCTTTGTCAGCCCCGGTGCCTGGGGAACTGTCTGGGCAGACCTGTGTAAATTAAATTATCGACTGCCGGATGTCCACAGTCTGATGGCGGAAGTTTTTCTTTACTGGTGCCGACGCGGGGTTGATGGGTTCCGTTGCGACGCCGGTTATATGCTGCCCTTTGAAGCCTGGGTCTATATCGTTGCCAAAGTCCGTAACGAGTACCCGGATACCGTTTTCCTGCTTGAGGGGTTGGGTGGTCCGCTGGATAAGGTTCATCGCCTGTTGGGTGAAGCGGGGTTGAACTGGGCCTATTCGGAGCTTTTTCAGAATTACAGCCGTGAACAGATCGGCAGCTATCTTCCGTTAAGCAATCATGCCAGCATGAACAGCGGAGTTGAGGTGCATTTTGCCGAGACGCATGACAATAACCGTCTCGCCTCAACTTCCGCAATTTATGCCAGGATGCGGACTGCCATGTGTGCCATGTTTTCCCATAATGGAGCCTTTGGGATTACCAACGGCGTGGAGTGGCTGGCTAATTTTAAAGTGATTGTTCACGGCGCCGAACCATTGAATTGGGGGAGTCCGGAGAATCAGGTGGACGCCATTCGGAGACTTCATGCGCTGCTGGAATATCATCCCGCCTTCTGGGCTGGAGCACGACTTGAACTTATCCAGCAGTGCAGCGATAATGCGCTGGCGCTGCTGCGGTGTTCCGCCGATGGCAAAAGAAAACTGCTGGTTTTGGTTAATTTGAATGATGCGGGCGATGCCTCTGTCTGCTGGCCGCTCGAACGTTTTGGCAATGGTGATTCTGGATATGCCGACCTGATTGCAGGTCAGCCGGTAAAAATAAACAGCCAGGGAAATACTGCAACTTGCCGTTTAACGCCCGGAACGGTCATGTGTCTTTGTCCTGGAGACGAATACGAACGTGATATGGATATGCTCCGGAATACCTTGAACGTTTCCGGTAAGTTGCCGGAACGGGTGTTGCATCAGGAATGCCGAGCGACGATTATGGATATAATCGCCGATTATCAAGGATTTGCCGATATCAGCGGCTGGGATATTGACGGATTGGCTCATCTTATTTTAGATGATCCTATGGCGGTATGTCGAAGAATATTCAACACCGATATGCCGCCGGTAACGCTCTGGCATGATGGCAGGGATCAGAAACGTCGGGTTATGGTTCCCCAAGGGGATATGCTGTTGTTGAAAAGTGATAATCCGTTCCGCGTGGAGGTGAAATCTGGGGAGCGCACGGTTCGTGCGGCATCTTCGATGCCTTGCAGCAAGGGTGGCTTTTTTGTATTGCTTACTGCGGTGAAAGGAGCTGCCGAATGTATTGTAAAACTGACGACATTTGGAGCGGGGAGAATCAGGCATACTGAGGGGGTTTTGCTGTTTATGCACCGTGATGATGGCGCATGTGTGAATATGGAATACACTGCGGAAATGGTGGCTTCCCGGAATATTTACGCTTTATGTACTACTCGTTTGGGCGGTATGAGCCAGGCGCGCGGCGCGTGGGGCGAGCTTCACAGCAAGTATGATGCATTTCTGGCGGGAAACCTTAATCCCGATTATCCGGTCGACCGTACTGTGATGTTTACCCGTTGTCGTGCCTGGATGGTGTATAAGGATTATTCCAGGGAGATCAATCTGAGTTGTCTGAAAAGTTTTCGAGCCGGGCTGGATAATCGCGCACAGTGGGAGTTTTTTATTCCGGTAGGGCAGGGGCGGACCGTGGAGTTGCGTGTTACCCTGGCGCTGGATGAAAACGCCAATTTTTTGAAGCTCAATTTTGAGCGACTGGGGGCTTTGCATGACGGGCTGACTGCCCTGGACGATGACGAGTCTGTCAAGATCATTCTCCGCCCGGATGTTGAAGATCGCAGTAATCATTGCGTTACCAAAGCATATCTGGGGCCGGAAGTTAATTATCACGGCGCGGTGGCAGCTGACCCCAATGGATTCAGTTTTAATCCCACTCACTCACATGCGCTGGTGCTGAATATGAAAGACGGGCGTTTTGTCCACCAGCCGGAGTGGCATTACATGATCCATCTGCGTGAAGAAGAACAGCGCGGTCTGGATGCGCATACTGATTTGTTCAGTCCCGGATATTTTGAGTTTATGCTGCACGGCGGCGAAAACCGTGTCCTGACTGCCGAGATCAATTGCGGTACTCCGCGTTGTCAGGTTAGCGATATGGTCTGGGCTAATACTCTAGTGCCGCACCATGTTCATGTGAAAGATGCTTTTCTTGCGGCGATGCGTCATTTTGTGGTCAAGCGCGATGATTCCCGAACTGTTATCGCTGGTTATCCGTGGTTTTTGGACTGGGGACGCGACACTCTGATCTGTTTGCGCGGATTGATTGCCGCCGGGTGGCGTGACGAGACGATCGACATCATAAGGGTGTTTGCCGGTTTTGAAAAGCAGGGAACGTTGCCGAACATGATTCGCGGCAATGACGATTCCAACCGGGACACCAGCGATGCTCCGCTGTGGCTGTTTGTGGCAGTTGGTGATTGTATGAAAAAAGATGGAACGGATAAGGTTTTGACCATGGATTGCCGTGGGCGTACTCTGTTGCAGGTTTTGGTTTCCATCGCTGAAAATTATATTAAAGGGACTCCAAATGGTATCAGGATGGATGCGGGAAGCGGTCTGATTTTCAGTCCCTCTCATTTTACCTGGATGGATACCAACCATCCGGCGGGGAGCCCGCGAGAAGGATATCCGGTTGAAATCCAGGCGTTGTGGTTCTATGCGTTGAATCTGCTTGCCGAATGCGACGGATCTTCCCGTTGGCGTGAACTGGCGCTCCAGGTAAAGGAATCAATAACCAATTACTACCCGTTTGATAATGGCGGGTTAAGTGACTGTTTGCACTGCGGGCGCGGTGTTCCGGCATTGTCGGCGGCCAAGGACGATGCATGTCGTTCAAACCAGTTGCTGGCTATTACTCTGGGGGCAATAACTGACCGAAAGGTTCAACATAGAATTCTGGCGGACTGTGAGGAATTGTTGATTCCCGGCGCTATTCGCAGCCTTGCTGACCGCCCGGTGAATTACCTGCAGCCGGTGTACCGTAATGGCAGTTTACTGAACGATCCGAAACATCCTTACTGGGGGCGCTATGAGGGCGATGAGGATACCCGCCGTAAGCCGGCGTATCATAATGGGACTGCATGGACCTGGCCGTTCCCATCTTATTGCGAAGCCATGTTGCTTGTTGGCGGCGATGCAGTGAGGGATCGGGCCATGGCGCTTCTGACATCGGGTATACATAATATGGAGAATGGTTGTCCGGGACACACTCCTGAGGTGTTGGATGGTAATGTGCCTCATGCCTTACGTGGCTGCGGTGCTCAGGCATGGGGAGTTACAGAGTTGTATCGGGTTTATACAATCTTATCAGATGAAAATAAAAAATAAGCCAAAAATTAATCATTAAATTGTAGCTTTGTGATGAAATAAATGATATATTTATTTTAAATGTTATTTGGGGGACCTGCAGTGAGACACAAAAACAT
>QKAL01000108.1 GCA_003246475.1 Lentisphaerota bacterium | reverse complement strand
CCGGCTTTTTCATTTGCTGGCGGGAGGCTTTAGGCTGATTATTTGCGCAGTGTCGCCATGCGGACAGCGGCGCAGGCGGCGCCGAACCCGTTGTCGATGTTGACTACCGTGAGTCCGGACGCGCAACTGCCGAGCATTCCCGCCAGTGCCGCATAACCCCCGGCTGAGATGCCGTAGCCGACGCTGGTCGGTACCGCGATTACCGGACATTTGACGAGGCCGCCGATGACGCTGGGCAATGCGCCTTCCATTCCGGCGATGGCGATGATGACGTCGGTTTTTGCCAGTTCATCGATCTGCGCCAGCAGCCGGTGCAGGCCGGCAACGCCGACGTCGTGGATCATCTGAGTTTCTATCCCGCTGAGCTTCAGCGTATTATCCGCTTCCAGCGCCACTGCCATATCGGAGGTCCCGGCGGTGACGATGGTCACCTGGAAATCTTTGACCGGGCTGATCTTGCCACGGCGCATCAGGCAGCGGGAGATGGGACAGTAATCCAGTTCCGGATGGACGGTTTTAACTGCCGCGACCTTTTCCGGAGAGGTCCGGGTACAGAGCAGCGACTGTTCGTTCTTTTGGCACTCGGTAACGATTCCGATGATCTGTTCGGCGGTTTTTCCCTCGCCGAAAATTACTTCCGGGAAGCCGCAGCGTTGGTGCCGATGGTGGTCGATCCGGGCGTAACCCAGATTGCCGATACCCTTTTCCAGCAATGCCGCAATTTTTTTAAATTCGTTTTCCACCATCTACCCCCTAACCAGCGAGGTGGCGGCAAGATGGAGTTTTGCCGCTTCGTTGCGGATCGCCTGAAGTCCGGGCAATAGTTCCGGGGGTATCTCGACAATGTTTCCCGTTCCCTCCGGACTTTCCGGCAATGGTTCATGGCCCAACCCCGACGTCTTGATTTTTTCGAGTCGGGTACGCATGATGTCACGGATTTCCTCGGCGTTGTCGATGCCACGGAAATAAGCGATGTGGAAGCCCATTATTTCCTGCATGTTCCTGGTCTGTGGCGCGGCCAGAAGGCCGCCTCCGCCGGCGCTTTCAACCTTCAGGTCGGCGATTTTGAAGAACCGTTGGATCGGCCCTTGGACGATTTCGATATTCTGGATGTTGGCGAAGGTCATGGTCATTTCCCGGACCGTGCCCACTCCCTCACGGATGCGCAACGAACGGTCCGACACCTTGTACCAGCGCAATTCGTAGTCAAGCCGCATGGCCATATATGAGAAAAAGGTCTGGAATAAGCTGTAGAGCACAACCAGAGCCACGATGACCAGCATGGCCCAAAGTGCGGTGGTATGTCCGAATTTTTTGACGATATGCGGATAATATTCGTATCCGGCGATGGCTCCAATGATTACCGCCGACATTAAACCGAAGATGTTTTTTACCAGCCAGACGTAAAAGCGGTAGCGGAAAAAATTGTAGGAGGCGCGGAATACCAGCAGCGACCTGACATCGCCCATTGGATCGTCGGGTTCTGGCGGAACCTTCAAAAATTTCAATACGATTTTTTTCATCCAGTCATACATGATGGTCGGTTCCCTGGTTGGATGATTGCAGTTTTTCAATGGCTTCGCGGGTTCCCTTGATTTCGGCGAGGATACCGTCGAGGGTGGATTTGAGCCCATCGCCGACTGAGGCGTGTTCTTCCTTTGTTTTTTCCTCCAGATCCTTGTAGCCGCGCATCCGTGAATAGATGAAACTGCGGATGTATTCGAATTCATGCAGTCCTTCGATCTTCATTTCGGCTGAGGCGTTGCCGGAGGCGGTCTGGATCATGATGTCGGCCAGCCCGAACCAGCGTTGGATGATCCCGGAGGATAAGTGGATGTCCTGAATGCGCGAATAAGTCAGATTAACTTCGCGGCGGATGATGAACCCCCAGCGCATGGAGATGCCTTTTTCGTCGAAATGGTAATGCAGTGTGTAGTAGCGGATCAGCAGCATGGGCAGCAGGAGGAATATTCCCGGCCCGGAAAGGATTGACCATACCACATAAAGTTTCAACAGTTCCGGCGAAGGTCGGTTGATGGCGAAAACCGGCTCATTGTTCATAACGCAAACCCCCATGGCTTTTTATTATAATTATATCGGCATGAAACTCAAAAGCAAGCCGCTTTTGCGGGATTTTGTCTTGTTAGCCGTCAATGAGCCTGTTATATTTGACGGAATGGTGAACTGCGTGTAAATTATTCCTTTCGGAAATGAATGTACAATCAACCGTTTTGAGGGACAATGACGCTTTTTATCGTAAGTATTCTGGTTGCGCTTTCGGTTTCTTTTACCTGTTCGCTGCTGGAGGCCGCACTGTTGAGCCTGACTCCCAGTCAGATCGCCGATATCAACCAGAAAAACCCGCTATTAGGCAAGGTCTGGCAGGGGTTTAAATCCAATATTGAAAAACCTATAGCCGTGATTCTGCTGGTCAATACTACTGCCCATACTATCGGCGCCGCCGTAGCCGGGTCGGAGTTTGACAGTATTTTCGGCAGTAAATGGATATGGTTATTTTCCCTGATCTTTACCGCGCTGATGGTGCAGTATACCGAGATACTGCCCAAGACGCTCGGGGTACGTTTCAATGTTTTTATCGCTAAAATGGCGACTCGCCCGTTGCAGTGGGGGGTAAATTTCCTTGCCCCGTTGATCAGCCTGATCCATCTGATCAACCGTCCGTTTGAGATTAAGAAGGGGAAGGGGGATGAACGCAGTACGGTCGAAGAGATATCCGCGCTGGCGGGATTGGCGCGTTTGACCCGGCAGATCAACCCGCGTCAGGAACGTATTATTCAAGGCTCGTCCCGGTTGTCCCGTTGCAGGCTGGAACAGATCATGATCCCGATCGAACAGGTGTCGTGTCTCTCCTCCGACAATACCATGCTGGAGGCTTTTCTTGCAGCTCATACCGATTCGCACACCCGTTTTCCGATTTGCGAGAACGGAGATAAGAACAGGATCCTTGGATATGTCAATTTCAAGGAAATGGTTTATTTCATGCGTACCAACCCGAAAAATCCGTCGTTGTTGGGGGTGCTCCGGCCGATATTCTTTGCTAAAATCGATGATACCGCTGCCAATCTGCTGGAAACTTTTGTCAGCAAACACATTCATATGGCAATCGTCCAGCACAATAATATGCCGGTTGGTCTGGTGACGTTGGAAGATATTGTCGAGGAGCTGGTTGGTGATCTGGAGGATGAGCTCGACCACCTGCCGCAGATGCTTTGCTGTCTCAGCGGCGGGGTATGGATGGTTGGTGGCGGAGTGATGATGCGCCACCTTACTGCCGAATCCGCTTTGCCGTTGCCCGCGACTGACGAGATGATTTCCGACTGGTTGATTGCACGGCTCGATAAGATTCCGCAGGCTGGGGATATCTATAAGGACGGCGATATCGAATTTTTGGTGCGCCGGACGCGCCGTAACCGGATATTTGAGGTTAGCGTAATGAGTAAATCGCTGATGTCTCCGACTGTATCCGGACCGGAAAAATAAAAAACCCGGGAAGATTTACCCGGGTTGTACAGTTTTCAGCTTTTTTTTGGGGTTATCGGACTTCCGGGTGAAATTCGTCTCCTTCCTCATTGGATAACAGTCTGCTCACGTCGAGAAGGATTTTGACCCGGTTGTTGACTTTGCCCATGCCATTTATAAAACGACAGGACCAGCTTTCGTTGATTGCCGGCGGCGGGGAAATTTCTTCGTCGGAAATATTCATTACTTCATCGACCGAGTCAACAATCAGGCCGATAATGGTGGAATCCATATTGACGACAATGGCACAGGTACGGTCGTCATACTCCTTGGGAGGAATCTTGAACCTGGTCCGAACGTCCATGACTGGAATCACCTGACCGCGCAGATTTATGACGCCTTTGACGTAATCGGGCATGTCGGGAACTTCGGTCACTTTCTGCATGCCGACGATTTCGGTAACGTACATGATTTCGATTCCGTAATCTTCGTCTCCGACCCGGAAAGTCAGATAACGGTTCTTCATGGAATCGTCTTCCATCTCCAGCGACGCTTCTGCCGCGGTTTCCGATAAATCATTACCCGCAAGTTTTTTTATTTCTTCGTTGGTCATGTTTTACTACTCCGTAATTTATTGCCGTCGTTTTTATGAATCGGCCTACGCCCCATGGTAGAAACACTTAATATATTATAATTAATAGCGCTGAAAATCTTTTAATACAATCCCTTTTGTGAAAAAAAGTGGCCTTTGGTGTCTAAAAACAGGTTGAAATTTCAAAACATGCGGAGAAAAGGTCGAGTTAGAGTGATGCCCACAGTCGCCAGATCCAGAAAGTAAAGACGAGCGCTAAGATCACCGGCAGTGCGTATAAGATTGTTCTTACGGGGAGTTTTGTGGAAAAAAATGCCCGGCTTCCGCATATGGTTATCAGATATGCCCAAATCAACAGGTAGAGCGGGAATATGGCGTTGTATCTGATTGCCACCGCAAATTCGCCGTGAAAAAATGCGAAAATCGCCCGGGTCATGCCGCAACCGGCACAGGGGAGGCCGGTCAGATAAAGAAACGGACATTGGTAATGGCCGAGTAATGGCAGATTATGCGGTACATTAAATATCCATGTTGTCGCCGGTGCGAGCAGCAACCCGGCGGCGATGACCCCCAGAACGATTCTTTCTGCCTTACGGCGAGAAACATTATTGCGGCTTTCTTCTTCCAACTGCGTTTTTTTCCATATCATCTTTTGCAAATTTTCATTCCTGTCATATAATACTATGTATTGGCTTTTTCAGCAAATCCATAAATAAAACAAGTTTTCATGGGAGGGTTGGTTATGTCTGAGGAAAAGATTCCGGGGGCGGATAAAAAGATTTTGGCAGGTATCCTGGCTATTCTGCTGGGAAGTCTGGGTATCCATAAGTTTGTCCTGGGGTACAACAAGGAAGGTATCATCATGCTGGTGGTTTCGTTGGTCGCCGGGTCATTTACCTGTGGTGCGGGCAGTATAATCATGGCGGTCATCGGTTTGGTTGAAGGTATCATGTACCTGACCAAGAGCGACGAGGAATTCGTCGAGACCTATATCAATAATAAGCGGGGCTGGTTCTAAATCTCTCGCGTTTCAATGTTTTTCATGTGACAAAAGTAAAGAAAGAGTGTGAATCATGGCAATGCAGCACATTAATGTTCCTCCGGATAATCATGTCAAGGTCCTTGGCGGTCAGGGATGGGTCGGTCTGATCGATATGCTCGGATCGGAAGTAACCATTCTCAACGCCGCGCGGGTCTCTTTCGGTAAAATGAAGACCGAAATGGAGGATAAGGATGTGTCGCTGCTGAATTACCTGATTGAAAACAAGCACACCAGTCCGCTGGAACACGTGGTCTTTACTTTCAGTGTCCACTGTCCGTTGTTTGTCCGCGGGCAGTGGCACCGTCACCGTACCTGGTCGTACAACGAGATATCCCGGCGTTATACCGAGATTGACCTGGAATTTTATGTGCCGCCCAAGATGCGGCAACAGGCGGAGATCAACCGCCAGGCCTCAGTCGAATGGGAGAACGCCGATGACAAGCCGTTGCGTGACAAAATTGCGCAGCACAACCAGTCCAGTCTCGGCCTTTATAACGAACTGCTGGATGCGGGTGTCTGCCGCGAACAGGCGCGCGGTGTTCTGCCGCAGAACATGATGGTGACTTTCTGGGGAACGGTAGACCTCAATAACCTGCTTCACTTCCTTGAACTGCGCGACAGTGACCATGCCCAGTGGGAGATTCGCGAATACGCCCAGGCGATCAAGCAGTTGATCAAGCCGTACATCCCGAATGTCGCCAAATACTTTGAATCCAAAGGGCAGACCTGGTAAACCGATGAACAATGGCAAGCCACTGCTCGCCTTGACAATGGGCGATCCGGCCGGAATCGGGCCGGAATTGGCGGTGAAGGCCGCCGCCGATCCGGGATTGCAACGGATTGCCGATATGGTGATATATGGCTGCCCGGATGTTGTTGCGGTTGCCGCAGGGCGTTTTACTCCCGATTTTTCTCCTGCCATAAAACCGACCGGAGATTTGAAATTCAGTGCGGTGAATCAAGGACATAACGATCCCGTCTGCGGTCTGGCCGCAATGGATGCGGTGGTGGCGGCGACAGAAGACGCATTGCAACGCCGTATTGACGGCATGGTGACTATGCCGATGAATAAGGCGTCCGTAAATCTGGCGGGGGTGAAATTTACCGGTCATACCGAGTTGATTGCCGAGATGTGCGGGGTGGATGACTATGCCATGATGCAGTCGTCAGGCAATCTGCGCGTGGCTTTTGTTACCACCCACATTCCCCTGGCGGATGTTTGCCGCTGCGCCACGCATCTGCGGATCGTCGAGGTGGCGCACCTGCTCAACAATGTCTGCCTGGCCGAAGGCATAAAACAACCTAAACTGGCCGCCGCCGCTATCAATCCCCATGCCGGAGAAAACGGATACATGGGGAGAGAGGACGAGGAGGTGGTCAAACCGGCGCTTGATTTCCTTCGCCGTGAAGGTGTTGACATTGCCGGGCCATTCCCGCCCGATACGCTTTTCATCAAATCCACGCTGGATAAATTTGACGGGGTTTTGTCGATGTATCACGATCAGGGGCATATCCCGTTCAAGATGCTGGCATTTGAGACTGGTGTCAATTCTACCTTGGGACTTCCGATAATCCGGACCAGCCCGGATCACGGTACTGCCTTTGAGATCGCCTGGCAAGGCAAAGCCGATTGCCGCAGTGTGTTCGCTGCTGTTCGCGCCGCCGCCGTCAGGGCCGCCGCCAAGCGATGACGCCGGATTTTACTTCTTTTGCATTTTGCCGATATCATAACCACCGGCAAACTGCAGCATGGTGATGATGCAGAGAAATATCACCGACTGGATTACAATGATGGCAGTGGTAAAGGCGTCACCCCACATCAGGGGCAGAACTCCGATTCCGATCACCAGCGTGAGCAGATGAACCGTCATGACCGCGTTCTTTTTCGACATCCCCATCTTGACGAAACGATGCGAGATATGATTATGGTCGCCGACGTAGACCGGTTTGCGGTAGAAGAGGCGGATCAGTACCACTGTCAGGGTGTCGAACAGGGGGATGGCCAGAATAAACAGGGGAATGAGGCAGGTAAGCTTTGTTGATGAGACCTCCGGCATGTGGTAGGTGACCCCGGCGCTGAGAACCGCCAGCGAGTATCCTAGAAAATGACTGCCGGAATCCCCCATGAAGATTGAGGCGGGGGAGTGGTTGAAGAACCAGAATCCCAGCCCGCTGCCGGCTCCGGCGGCGCCCAGGGCGGCAATAAAATATTGTTTGCTGATGATTGCAACGATGGTCAGCAGAATCATGCAGATTACGGAGATGCCGACTGCCAGGCCGTCCATATTGTCGAGAAAATTGATGGCGTTAATGATAAGGAGTATCCAGAATACTGAGATGATAATGGTGACGATCTCATTGGGAATGAACAGTGAAACGCGCATGCCGCCTAAAAGTACGGCAATCAGGGAGACAGTTATCTGTCCGCCGAATTTGACTTTGGCGCTGAGCTGAAAGTAGTCGTCGATAAATCCCAGCAATGTGGCGAGGAGCGCCCCCAGACACAGGAAGATCAGGCGCCCGGAAATCGAGGACACCGTGTTCAGGTATCCTGCGACCGCTCCGTCGAGCTTGACCATCTGCAGTGAGAAGACGACGGTTACGCCGCCGATAATGGTCAGTATCCAGGCGGTGAACATGGCGACGCCACCCAGAACGGGGATAGGTTTGGCGTGGCCGCTGTGGCGGTTATCGGGTTTATCCAGGAATTCCGTCAGCAGAGCAACCTTTTCGCAGATAGGGGTCAGAACCAGCGCCATGACCGATGCCACGGTGAAAACCAGAATATATACCTGCCACCAAACCATTTTTTACCTCATATTTTAAACACGGGATTGTATTTTTGAACTTATTTGTATATTATAGCAGAATATACGCGGCATATAAACCGGTTTTTGTAAAAAATAACATCATTTGCGGCAGGATAATCGCGATCAGGTAAAATGAACGGGAAATATATTTTCGGACCAATACCGTCCCGGAGACTGGGCATGTCACTGGGAATAGACCTTGTTCCTCACAAGACCTGCAGTCTTGACTGTGTTTATTGTGAGGCCGGGGAGACGACGATGTTGACGCTGGAGCGTCGCGAGTATGTTCCGGTAGACGAAGTGATTTTTGAACTCGATGAATTTCTCAAAACCGTGGAAAGACTGGATTTTCTGACTTTTTCCGGGGCCGGGGAGCCGACGTTGAACAGCGGGATCGGCAAGGTGATCGATTTCGTCAAGAAAAAATATCCGCAATACCGTATCTGTCTGCTGACTAATGGTACTTTGCTGGGCAATTCGGAAGTGGCGGAGGCGGTTAAAAGTGTTGATCTGGTGGTGCCGTCGCTGGATGCGTCGGACGAAGAAGAGTTCGAGAAGATCAATCGCGCCGGGAAATTGCTGACGCTTTCCGATCTGATGACAAGCTTGATCAGTTTTCGCGAAATATATACCGGGGCGTATTGGCTGGAGCTGTTCATTGTTCCCGGTGTCAACGATACCGACGCATCGATCGAGCGTTTCCGGCAGTTAATCCCGCAGATACGTCCGGATAAAGTCCAGCTGAACACGTTGGATCGGCCCGGTTGTGTGCCATGGATAAAAAGTGCATCGGAAGGAACGATTATGCGGTTTATTGAAAAACTGCAGGATATTGTTCCGGTGGAGTCGGTGGGCAAATTCAAATACCGGAGTTATGAGAATTCCGGATTGCTGCCGGATGAGATTGAAAGTCGGATTGTGGAAATGGTGTGCCGGCGTCCTGGTACGGTTGAAGACATAAGTAATGCCCTGGGATTGTCACTGGAGAATGCCGATATGCTGCTGCATAAACTTAACGAGTCGGGGATCCTTCGCAAAACGGTCAGCCGCCGTGGCGTTTTCTATTTCATCCATTTAAATGAATATCTCATGCTCCGGCGGGAGTCCCGCCGGAGCT
>QKAL01000241.1 GCA_003246475.1 Lentisphaerota bacterium | reverse complement strand
GGTAATGGAGAAAATCCTTGGCATTCTTGTTTTTCCGCTTTGTATTTTACCATTTGCGGTTTTATGTTATGGCAGAGTAAAAAACCAAACATAAAATCCGTTTTCATATGAAAGATAATCTTTGCGGCGTAGTCATAGAAGTGGAAAATCTGGTGGCGGCCAGGTCGTTTTACCGGGATATTCTTCAACTCGGCGATCCGGTGATGGACAGCAATTTCTGGGTAGAATTCAGGTTGCCTGGCGACTTCTCGCTGTTCTTGAAGAAAGTCTATTCCAGTAAGAAACAGAAAAAAATAAAAAACAGCGTTTCATGGATATACCGGGTTGCCAATATCGGTGCGATAATTTCTCGTCTTGAGCTGTACGGCTACGGGGAAATATATGAAAAAAGCGAAGAGATGGGGGAATCGGTTTATACCTTTAAGGATCCGGAAGGCAATCTGTTCCACCTGGTTCCCTCTCCCCAAATTTAAACACAGAGGATGATGATTATGAGACACGTTATTGCCGTGTTGTTGTTTACGGCTGTGATGTCGCTTTCCGCCAGTACGGATCTGATCCGTTTTGTCCCGGGGGATGTTCAAGGCATGGCCTGGATCGACATGGCCCAGGGTTGGCGCCATCCGCTCTTCCAACGTTTCCGCAATAATGACCAGGGTTTAGACCAGCAGTGTCGTCTGCTTGAAACCAAGCTGGCACAGTTTCGGCTGCGGCCGGAAGACGCGATCAAGAACATGGCGGTGTTTTACAACCGCAACAGCGTCGGCTCGGTGTTTTATACTCCGATTCTGGAGCCGCAGTTCGACAAAATGCTGGCCGGCGGTATTACCAAAGGCGCGGAGCATACGATTCAGGTCAAGAAGGTCAACGGTAACGGATACCGCTATTATTTGGTTCGTTCCATGTTCAAAGGGAAGCAGTTGCCGGACTCCGGTTTTACCTATGTCGGGACGAATCAGGTTATGATGGCTCCGGTGGCTCAACTCGACGCGATCCGCCGCAGTCTCAGTCAGGGGTCTATTGCCTCCAATAAGCAGTATCAGGCACAGTTGCGGCTGATCAATACCAATGCCCCGTTATGGACGGTCTTCCGGGTGCCGCAGGAAGTGTCCAACGCCATTGCTGCCAGTTCAGCCGGTAATCCCGCCGCCGCCTTTCTGGCGAATGTTTCCAACGGTGCTTTTTCGGTCGATCCCAGCGGCAGTTCCAAACGTGATTTTCTGGTCAGTGGTTTCCTGACCTGCCGTGATGTCGCCGTGGCGCAGAAAATGGCGCAGCAGCTGCAGTTTCTGCCGATGGCGTGCGACAATACCAGTTCGGCCATGAAGGTAAGTGAGTCGATGAATATCAAGGCCAAAGGAAATACGGTTTTTGTGCGGATGATTCTCCCGGAAAGCATGCAGAAAATGCTGATGGGAGGAATGTATCAGCCCCAGGCTGCGGCTCCCGCGACGGCGGTCCGGAGGACTGCGACAACTCCATCTCGTCCGGCGGCGACCTCAACCCGCTCCAGAAATACCGCCCGATATAAATGATACTAATTGCAACCTTTCGCAGAAAATAACTATGTCAATAATGCCGATTCAACATTTTTCCGATGATGTCTGGCTCGACAGCCAGATCTTTCACTGCCGCAATCAGGAATATCCTCTGGGGGAGATTGAGCGGATATATATTAATTTCAGGGTTAATACGGCAATTTTCTCATTTTTGATGTTGCTGGCCTGTTTTGCCGGGCTTCTGTACGGATATTTCAACTTTGGCAGCAGCGGTTATTTCATGTTTGTCCCGCTGGTTGCGTGTTTCGCGCTGTTGCGTTATACTTTGTTAAACTATGTGGAATTGTGGATCATCCGGAACGGAAAGCCGTGCCGCATTATTGTCTCTCCGATGCGGAGGCGCGAATGGGTTTACAATATCGAGGATGCGATCATTGCGCAGATGCAGGTGGTAAAGGCCGAGGCGGATACCGCAAAGTAACTCGAACTTCCCGCCTTGGAGCCAACTGGGAGCGGCGTGGTTTGCATTAAATCGGGATCAGTGTATATTATCTGGCGGAGAGGGTAGAAATTAAGCGGAAAGGAATCAGAACTTTTGACCAATTACAACAAAACTTTTGGTGGCAGAAAATATGATGTCCCGTCAGGGAGAAATCATTTTCGGATTGTTTTGATTGTTATACTGGTAGGGATGATTATTACCGGGCTGGCGGCTATTTTTACCAACCGTTTTGCGAAAAATCGCCCTGCCGAGCCTGTTGTGGCGGCGGCCTCTCCGGTTGTGTCTTCGGAATCGGCTGTGCCGACCGCTCCGAAATTGCCGACGGCAGCATCGGTTCAAACGGCAGCTGTTCCGGCGACCACTCCTTCCACCGCTTCGGCGACGCCAGTTGCTGCCGGGGTAAAAGACGCATCCGGCAATGCTGCAACTCCTTCGGTTCCGGCGACGCTGGATCCGGCTATCGACAAGCTGCTGAATCAGGCGGAAGCCGCTTTTAACAGTGATAAATGCGTTGAAGCGAAAAAACTGGTCTCGCAGGCGTTGGCGGCATGTAAAACAGAAAAGCAGCCCGAGTGGCTTGCCGCAGCCAAGCTGTTGAGCAAGATCAATATCAAAATTTTTACTTCCGACTGCCCGTATCCCGAAAAAAAGATGCGTTATGAGGTGATGGCCGGTGATGCACTGCAACGAATCGCAAGACGGTTCAATACAACCATTGAAGCAATTCAGGCCAGCAACGGGTTGAAAAGTTTTGACAATATTATGGATGGCCAGACCCTGATTATTTATAAAGGTGACTGGAAGATACGGGTCAGCAAAAAGGACTTCCGGCTTTATCTTATGGACGGCGATGAGTTGTTCAAAATGTATAATATCACTATCGGTCGTCAGGGCCGGACTCCTACCGGAAATTTTCAGGTGCAATCAAAGATCAGTAATCCGGACTGGTATTCCCCGCAAGGGAAAGTCCCGTTCGGCAGCAAAGAGAACGTTCTTGGAACGCGGTGGCTCAAGCTTCAGCCGATGGATCCGGAAAACCGCAATCTGCGTGGTTACGGCATCCACGGGACTTGGGAGCGCGACAGCATCGGCAAAGATCGCAGCAACGGTTGTATTCGTATGCTGAATGAAGATGTTGAAGAGCTGTTCTCGATAATTCCCCTGAAGACGGCAGTAGTAATCGAAGATTAATAAAAGATAATCAGGACAAAATATGGCAGAATTTATTCTTGAATTTGAAAAACCGATTTCTGAACTGGAGAAAAAGATCCAGGAATGGCAGCGTATCAGCGCCGACAACGGGTTGAACGTTGATGAGGAATTGGAGATGTTGACCCGGAAACTCGAGCAGACGAAAAAGGACATTTACGAGAATCTGACACCATGGCAGCGGGTTCAGCTGGCACGCCACCCGCAACGTCCTTACACGCTGGACTATGTTAATCTGATCTGCTCGGATTTCCTGGAGTTCCATGGAGATCGCCGGTATCGCGATGATGCGGCGATTGTTGGCGGATTTGCCAAGATCGACAATCGCCCGATAATGGTCATCGGTACCCAGAAGGGCCGTGACACCAAGGAAAATGTGATGCGTAATTTCGGGTGTCCGCATCCGGAAGGTTACCGCAAGGCGTTACGCCTGATGCAGGTGGCGGACCGGGCCGGCGTTCCGATCGTCTGTTTCATCGATACCCCGGGAGCGTTTCCCGGTCTGGCCTCGGAAGAACGTCACATAGGGGAAGCCATCGCGGTGAATCTGCGTGAGATGTTTGACCTTTCCGTGCCGATTCTGGCCGTGGTTATCGGCGAGGGCGGCAGCGGCGGCGCACTTGGTATCGGTATTGGCAACAAGGTGCTGATAATGGAGAATTCCTATTACTCGGTGATCACGCCTGAAGGTTGTGCGGCCATTCTGTGGGACGACCGCAGTTATTCGGCCAAGGCAGCGGAAGCGTTGAAGCTTTCGGCCAAGGATTTGGTTGAACTGAAGATCGTCGATGACATCATTCCTGAGCCCATGGGCGGTGCACATCGTGATTTCAACGGCGCGGCGCAGTGTGTCCGCAAAGCCGTCCTCAAGCATCTCAACGCCTTATGCAAGATGTCGCCAGAGGCCTTGAAAGAACAGCGTTATGAGAAGTTCCGGCATATCGGTAATTTTAAAGAAGGCAAATAATTGAGCGGAGCTGGTTATGGAAACCGAGTCCATCATTATTCGTGATGCGGTGGAAACCGATGTGATGTCCATCCATCTATTGTTGGCGGGATACGCCCGGGAGCAGTTGCTCCTGGCGCGGCCGCCCGAGGACATCCTGTATCATCTAGCCAATTTCGTGGTGGCGGAGAAAGACGGGAAACTGATCGCTTGCGGCGCATTGCGGGATTTCGGCAGCAGTTTGTTTGAGGTGCGTTCGCTGGCGGTTGATTCCTGTCATGCCGGCAAAGGGCTGGGTTCGCAAATTGTCGGATATCTCATCGAACGGGCAAAGCGAAAGCGGCCGTGTCGCGTTTTTGCGCTGACTTACCATCCGGCGTTGTTTATGCGGCTGGGATTTCACCGTGTGACGAAAGAACTTTTTCCTCCTAAAATCTGGTGCGATTGCAGTAAATGCCCGAAAAAAGACAATTGTGATGAAGAAGCAGTGCTCCTGGAGCTGGAATAACCGGTAGTTTTGGTAGTTCTGGCATGTTAGTTGCGAGGTTTACCGGCAAAACTATTTTCATCTGGGGACTGAGATGTTTCAGCAACTGAAAAAATTGAATTGGGTGCATTATAACTGGGTTGTACAGTTTATTTTCTTTCTCGTAATCGGCATATCGCTGCTGTTGAATTGGAAAGCAGGAATTGTGCGTCCGAATGGTTGGATCTTTGTCGCTACATATACGTTACTCTTTGCCATCGGTTCGATTAATGCCTTATGCATGCATGAGCACAAGATTCGTGAGATTATTGCTATCTCGATTGAATTGGCGCAGGTGTTCATTATTCCTTTGACCTATTATTCGCTCGGTGGGTCGATCGAGGTTACTTCCGCCATGAGTCTGATTTTCGTGCTGCTGTCGATTACGGTTTCTCCGTTACAGATCGGCATAGGTATTCTGGTTTGTGCCTTGTGTTATGCCGCATTCATCCATTACAACAATTTTTTTGAACAGCATCCGATTTTCCGGGAGGCGCTGGAAGAGATATCTTCAGCGCACACCGAGAATGGCGTAGTGACTGTTACCTCCAAGGAAAAGGTAAAATATTTTCTGGTAAAAAATCCGGCAACTCTGCAGGAGATAAGCTCTTACGAGTCGGTATACGGCAATAAAGACTACTGGTTTGCCATCTATGACGCCAACCGTAAGGTATTGTCTTCGCCCACCGATGACGTTCCGGCTGGAACACGTCTGGCGATCCCGGAGGCCAAAGGAAAACCTTACCGCATCAGAACCTTTGTCGTCCCGCGCGAAGCAACTCTGCGAGAAATCAGCGCGATGCCGGAAGTCTATGGCAATCCCAGATATGAAAAGTATCTTTTTGAGGCTAATAAATCCAAAGTCATCGACACTGATCAGAATGTTCTGGGAGGAGACAAGATTATTATTCCTGAACTACCATCCTTTTCTCATTATAAATTCCTGCTGATATCCCTGATTTATATTGCCGCCGCGTTGGTCGGGCTTTGCTGGCGTATTCTCCTTCAGGAGTTGTATGGTCTGTTGGCTATTGCCCTCAGTGCTTCGACAGGCCAGACGCTTATGGAACTGAATATCCTCAAGGAAAAATACGACCGTGTGAAAGAGGATAATCGGCGGATGCGACAGGAAATCGCCATGCATATTGTCGAAATTGACTACATAATCAACCAGAAATCAGTTGAAGCCGAACAAAAACAGCATTAGATTTATTATAGTGGCCGCTCTGGCATCTGTTGATGCCGGGAACGTGTTTGTAGTCTTTGGCGGTAAAAAAATTTAACAGGAAAGCCGACAGATCATGGCAGAAGAGAACAATTCCCATTATCCCGATAGCGTGATGGATCATTACCGGATGAACCGTGTCATGCGCCACCGTCTGCGTAATCTCTGTGCCGGCGTTAAGATGACGGTCGAACGTATTGCCAATATGACCGCCGCTACCAACCCGCAGATAGGGACCCGTTGTGATATTGTTGTCGGCGAACTGGATAATTTAAGGCTCTTCACCGACCGTATGGATTGGTTGTTTGACGCACTGCCCCAGCCGGAGCCGAAATCACTTTTTGAATTGGTTTCCTCTTTGCGAATGTCCTTTTCCCCGCAGTTCCCTTTTTGTAATCTTGACCTTGGCGGGACGGAAGCCACGCTGGTCCTTCATCATGGTTCCTGGGTATTTTTCGCCTTACACGAATTGATGGTTAACGCCGGAGAGGCCGCGGGAGAAAATGGGAAGGTGACCTTGAAATGGAGCTTGGATAATGCCATCGAATTTACGATTGCCAATGACGGGGAAGCATTTCCAGACGATATCCCGTTGCAGCCGCCAGTCCCTTTTTACACCAATCGCAGCCGTCATGACGGCTTGGGACTCGGCATTGCCAATCGTATTTTTCTTGCCATCGGAGCGAAATGGGACATCCTCCGCGAAAACAATCTGACAACTGTTAAAATAACAATACCGGAGACGGAGATAAAGCATGAGTGAGGATAAGATTCTTCTGGTCGAAGACAATATGCTGGTCAGCACTGCCGTGCAGGATATGCTGACGGATGAAGGTTATGGTGTTTTCGCCGTGGAAAACGGTAAGGGGGCCAATGATTTTCTGAAAGACAATTCCTGTCGTCTGGTTCTGCTGGACATGATGCTGCCCGATACCAACGGCCGAAAGCTGCTTGAAGCATGGCAGAAGAAATATCCTGAACTGACCGTGATTATTATGACCGCTCACGGCGACATTCCAACCGCGGTTGACTGTCTGCGGGCAGGAGCCTATGACTTCCTGACCAAACCGGTGGAAAAACCGCTATTGTTGAAAACCATCAAGAATGCGCTGGAGCATTCCGCCATGCAGAAGAAGGTCGATGTCCTAACGCAGCTTACCAGCCGGGAACCGGAGCTGACCCAGTTGTCTGATGTCATTGCCAAGTCCCCCGCGATGGCCGATTCCTTTGAGATGTTGAAAATGGTAGCCGGAAGTGATTTCTCCTGCTTGTTGATTACCGGCGAGAGCGGTACCGGTAAGGGGTTGTTGGCTAAGACTATGCATAAAATGGGCAATCGAGCCAACAAACCTTTTGTCGAGGTAAATTGTTCCGCGCTTCCCGCCACGTTGATCGAAAGCGAGCTTTTTGGCCACAAGAAAGGCGCGTTTACCGATGCCAAGGAGGACAAAATAGGTTTGTTCGAGATGGCCGATACCGGGACGCTGTTTCTTGACGAAATCGGTGATATGGATATTAAACTGCAGGCCAAGTTGTTGAAGGTTATGGAGGAGCAGACTTTCCGGCGGATCGGCGGCACGGAGGATATTAAGGTTGATGTGACGATTATCGCTGCGACCAACCAGGATATCGAGTTGCAGGTCCAGGAAAATAAATTCCGCAGCGATCTTTATTACCGTTTGAACGTCATTCCCATCAAATTACCGCCACTGCGTAATCGCGCCGAAGACATCCGACCGCTGGCGGAACATTTTCTCCACATCTATTCCCGCAAGTTCGGCAAGAACATCACCGGATTTTCCCCCGAGGTATTTGCGATCCTCAAGAGTTATGACTGGCCGGGTAATGTCCGCGAATTTCGTAATGTGATCGAGCGCAGCTGCATCCTGACGAAAGGGAGCATTATTGACAATCCGGCCGTTCTCTTTCCCGGGTCTCCGGCGGTTGCGGCGGCGATGCAGCAGGCAGCCACACAGACAGCCGGCGTGAGCCCAGAGGGCGTTGTGAGCGGCTTCAGGATGCCGGCCATGCCGCTGGCGGAAGCCGAGAGAATGGTTATTCTTGCCGCCATGCAAGAAGCCGAAGGCAATAAGAACAAAGCCGCCGCCATTCTCGGATTGCATCGGACCACTCTCTATAAAAAGCTTGAAGAATATCACATCAGCTGATGCCAGGCCTATGAACGAGTTGAAGTTATTACAGGAAATTATTCCGATATTGAAACAGAATGCGGATACCGTAGTCGGGCCCGGTGATGACTGCGCGGTGGTTCGCGTCGGTGGTGAACTGTTGCTGCTGGCGGTGGACCAGGTTGTTTCGGCGGTGCATTATCTGCCATCTACGCCGCCTGAGGACGTTGCCGCAAAATTGCTCAAACGTAATCTCAGTGATATTGCCGCCATGGGTGGGACGCCTTTCTGTGCCTTGCTTACTCTGGCTGGTAATATAAACGATGAGGGGTGGTACCGCCGTTTTTTTAATGGTATTGCCAAAGCGGCGGAGTCCTACAACGTTTCGATCTCCGGTGGCGACATTGCGACGCTGCCTTCCGGCTGTCCCCCGCAGACCATGGTGGCGACTCTGACTATTACCGGCAAGGTAGATGATACAAAGATCTGCCGTCGGTCCGCCGCCCGTCCCGGCCAGCTGGTAATGGTTACCGGGCAGATCGGCAATTCATTTTATTCGCAGCACCATCTGAATTTTACGCCTCGGCTGGAGGAGGCCGTTTTCCTGGCGGGAAGATATACCGACTGTATGATCGATATCAGCGATGGACTGCTGCTGGACGCCGGCAGGATGGCCGTTGCTTCCGGTGTCGGAATGGTTTTTGACATTAACGGCATCCCTCTTCGGCAAGGCGCAGTTATGCCTGCGGCGCTGAGTGACGGCGAAGATTACGAACTGGTGTTTACAATCGATCCGGAAAAACTGGATGTTCTGCGCGACGAATGGCCGTTCAAAACCCCGATTTCTGTTATTGGAAAGACGATTTCCGCGCATTCCGGACTTGTCTTTGACGAAAAAGGGGTTAACTTATCCGCGTTGAATAAAACCGGATATGAGCATTCAAGTGAATAAGCAGTCGATTGAAACGCATAGTGAGAAAGAGACCGAGTCTTTTGCCGCCGCCCTTGCCAGGCATTTGAAGCCTGGCAGTGTTATTGCCTT
>QKAL01000041.1 GCA_003246475.1 Lentisphaerota bacterium | reverse complement strand
TGAATAAACATCCAGACCAGATTGTATACCCATACCGCACCGATCAGTGTCCACGGTAATTCGGGGACCAGCCAGCCGAAGCCGCACATCAGCGCGGCGAAGATCTGCGTACATATCAGAGCCCAGAACAGGAGCGCGGACGGATAGGGTGGCTTCAAAATGGTTCCTGCCGTACGGGTGACGAACAGCATCAGATGTCCGCCGACAACCAGCTGAAGGAAAACCATGGTCTGGAGATGAGACGGGTCGATCAGTACGCCCATGAGCTCTCTGCCTTGAAAGTGCATGCCGGCAAAAAGCAGCCCGAAGGTCTGTACCACCGCTGTAAGCCCAAGTACGGAAGATACTGAGAGGATACGCCCCATGCGCCAGCGTACCGGCTGCGGATCGATTTTGGTCCGGTCGTAGGCAATGGTCATGATCGGGATGTCGTCGAGCAAAGCCAGGATAATGATCATGGCGGCGGTAAGAGGCTGAAACGGTATATTAGTCCCCGGCACTTTGGGAAAGAACAGCATCGACAGTACTACGAAGAACATGACGTCTGTGGTCATGGCGATACGATAGATGGTATAACTCATCATCCGCTCGAATATCTGGCGGGCGATTTCTATGGCGTTGATGATGACGCTCAGGCCGGGGGCGGTGAGAATCAGCGCTGCTGCCGCTCTTGCCGCGTCGGTGGCTCCGGAAACGGCAATACCGGCATCGGCCTGTTTCAAGGCCGGGGCATCGTTGACGCCGTCACCGGTCATGGCAACGATATGGCCGCGGTTTTGCAGTGCCTTGACGATGCCGTATTTGTGTTCCGGGAAAACCCGTCCGAATCCGTCGGCTTTTTCAATGCAGGCCGCAGTTCGATCGGAAAGATGATCCGGAAGCTGGCCCGCGAACAAATCGGATGCCGCCTGGATGTGGGTTCCCATGCCCAGTTTGCCGGAAATCTCCGATGCGATGGCAATATCGTCGCCCGTAACCATCTTTACGGCAAGTCCGTGGATTTTTGCCTGCCGGATGGTTTCTGCCGAATCGTCGCGTGGCGGGTCGAACAGAGGCACGATACCGAGGAAATGCCAGGTTTTGCCGTCATCTATGGAACGGGCAACTCCCAATGCACGGTACCCCCGCCGCGCAAACTCCTGTACTTTGTCGGCAGCCGCCTTTTTGTCGGCTTCATTAAGGTCGCTAAGCCCGATGATTACCTGTGGTGCGCCTTTGGTAAAACGTATTTCGCCGCCTTCGGGGGATTTGGCGGTGGCCTCGGTCCTTTTGCTGACCGGATCGAAAGGCACGAATTTGGTCTGGGTCCATGCCGTCAACGCGGATTTGTCTTTTACTGCGCCGATGACCGCCATATCGATGGCGTCGTTGTCTTCCTCTTTGGAGGCGAGGGCTGCGGCCATGATACATTCTTCTTCGTCTTTCGCTCCGAACAGGCAAGGTTTATCCAGGGTCAACTGGTTTTTGGTGAGGGTTCCGGTTTTGTCCGAACAGAGTATATCCACCCCTGCCATCTCCTCGATAGCCTGCAGCCTGGCAACGATCGCTTTCTTTTTGGACATCGCCAGCGCGCCCAGTGCCATGGTGACGGAAAGAACGGCGGGCATGGCGATGGGAATTGAGGCAATGGTAAGAATCAGGACGAATTTGACCAGTTTGAGGATCTGAACCATGTCGATGGTTTCGTGCGAAAGGTGATCGCGATATAGTGAGACGGTGGTCAGAATCAGGCACAGGACGATACACATTGCGATCAGGAAATTGCCGACGCGCATTACCGCCTGCTGGAAGTGAGATACATTTCCGGCGCCCGCTACCAGTTTTGCGGTTTTTCCGAAAAAGGTGTTGGCTCCGGTTGCGGCAACTACCGCCACCATTTCACCTTGTTTGACGATTGAGCCGGAATAGACTATGTCGCCTGTTTTTTTATTTACGGGCAACGATTCCCCGGTCAGTGCCGCCTGGTCGACGCTCAAATATTCTCCGTCGATAAGTCTGCCGTCGGCGGGAATGACGTCTCCGAGGCGCAGCCGGATGATTTCACCGGGAACCACGGTGGCGGAGTCGATCTCGCTCCATTTGCCGTCGCGCAGTGCTCTGGCCTTCAGCGCCAGCCCTTTTTTCAGGGCGTCGAGGGCATTATTGGCCTTGTGTTCCTCCCAGAACCCGATCAGCGCATTGAATATAAGCATGAACATGATGATGTAAAAGTCGTTGAGATCCCGGGCAATCAACGAAAGCAGCGCCGCTGCTTCGATCATCCATGGGATCGGTCCCCAGAAGAATTTGAACACTTCGGCCAGAAGACTGCGTTTTTTTTCCTCCAGTGCATTGGGTCCGCACTTCTCCAGTCTTGACGCTGCCTCCGCAGAAGTGAGCCCCTTTTCCGAACTTTCCAGCACTTTAAAGAGTTCTTCCGCCGTGATTTTTCCAGCCTGTTCAACGTCAATAGTGTAAGGTGTGTTACTTTGTGAGTTGTCAGCCATTTTACCCCCCCTGATGGTTTAATATGCTGCCGATATATGCGTCATTCATCCATATATTTTAACGGATAACATCTTTGAACATTCATGTCAACCTCTTCGATGACATATATTGTTTAATTTTTTGTTGATCATGATTGCTGTGGTACAAAAATGAGTTTTTGTGGTGTGATATTTACAAAGATGTAACACAATATCGCAATAATTACTAAAATGTTGCAAGAGGAGTTGTGTTTTGAGCGTGAATTGCGGTTGGCACGTGAAATGCATAACACAAGACAGAGAACGGAAAGGATGGAGAAATGTGTATCAGCTATCATGATTTGGATGAGGTCGCTGCGGTTGGATATTTTGACGATGGCAGTCCGAGTGAGATTTCGATTGCCAGCGAGAATCTGATTGTCAGCGAGTACGGCATGTTCATTCCGCAATACTGCCCGTGGGAAGACGGCAGGCGTTACGAAAGCGTGATCCGGCTGCATCGCAACGGCAAATTGAAGAGTTTTACCATGCAGCATCGCGCCAAGGTCAAGACCTCGATCGGTACGATCGAGTGTGATGCGATCAGTTTTTATGACGATGGCAGCTTGAACCGGATATTTCCGTTAAACGGCAAACTCTCCGGTTATTGGAGTGAGGCAATGGAATATGCGCTGGCGGAGGATATTCTGGTGAATAATGGCAATTATTCTTTTTCGGCGAAGATCATCAGTGCCGCTTTCTACCCGTCAGGCAACTTGAAAAGCGTGACTTTATGGCCGGAAGAAAGGATCATATTGGATACTCCGGCAGGGAAGTGCCAGATCAGAACCGGATTGTCGTTTTATGAAGATGGGCGGATAAAATCATTTGAACCGGCGGTTCCGGTCAAAGTCAGTACACCGATTGGAATCATATCGGCGTTTAATCCTGATCCCGATGGTATATGCGGGGACGTAAATTCGCTGGAGTTCACTCCGGCGGGAAAAGTCAAGAAGGTGTCCACGGTTTCGGAAAAAGTCGTTGTTGTCGGCGGAGAAGAGTTTTTGCCGGGAGAACGTCGTAATTTATGTTTCGATACCATTACCGATCCGGTTCCATTGCGGATAGCATTTGACGATGTTCATCTGTTTCTGGGGTCTCAGGAGTTGTTTGTCTACAAGCTGGATGATTTTTCGTTTGAGCTGCTGCCTTACCGTCATCAGCGTAATATAGAGGCGGTTAAATACGCTTGTAATCATTAATGCCCTATTCGATGCCGTGCCGTGGAGATTTCCCCAAAGAGATCCAACCAATCTCCCGGCCGGCATTTTTTATTTAGAAATCGAAGGAGCCCTGATCCATCCCGAATTCGTTTCCGGTCTCTTTGCCCGGTTTTGATTTTTCCTGAGCCGAAGCAAATAAGTCGTTGTCGGGGGCAGATACGGATGGTTTGTCATTCAGAGAGGACAGCCATTCCTCCAGCGCCATTATTTTAATGTTTTCCTTGCGGGCTTTCGCCAGTTTACTGCTGTTTTCCGCAAGGTCGGCGGCGATAAGCAGCGCGAGTCCGGAAGTGACGCTGTCGGCCGGTTCGTAACCGTGTCGGCGTGCCAGTTCCTCGTAATAACCGCGCTTTTCCGGCATTTTGCCGGTGAAACAGATTGCCGGGCGCTTTTCGGTAACGGCTCCTTTGGTTTGGCTGAGAGTGACGCAGTTGAGCATTTCGTCGATGAAATCTCCTTGTGACTGCAGTTCCTGCACCAGCGCTTTGGCGCGTTCCGGTCCGATGCCGTAAAGGTTGGACAGTTCTTCGACGGTTTTGCCGCGCAGTTCCTGAATGGTGTATTCGGAGAGGATCTGTCTGGCGATATTGGGGCCGATGCCCTGAATATTGAGGGCGGCAATAAGCTGAAAATCGTTGACTTGCGAAGCCGCCTTGATCTCCTTGAGCAGATTGGAGGCGGATTTTTCCTTGAATCCGTCGAGTTGCAGGATATCGGTTGCTTTGAGGTTGAAGATGTCCTTGAGGGTTTTGACGCCGATGGTCTGCATCATACGGCGGATGTTGGGTTCGCCGAGTCGCTCGATGCCGATGTTGCGTACCGCGGCGGTGAGGCGCTGTACCCGGGTCTCGAAACAGTCGGTGTTTTTGCAGCAGAGCTCCGGCCCGTCCTGTACCAGCAAACTTTCGCAACACGGGCAATGAGTGATGATTGGGCTGGAACCGCGTTTTTCCGGGTCTTCCGGTTCTGCTTTAACGATGTAAGGGATGACGTCTCCGGCACGTTCGACCTCGATGATGTCGCCGATGTGAATATCTTTGTCGATGATGTTCTGCAGATTGTGCAGCGAGGCATGGCGGATGGTGATGCCGCCGATATCTACCGGCTCGATCATGGCAACGGGGGTCAGGCAGTTTTTGCCGAAACTCCAGTCTACCTGAAGCAGGCGGCTGGTTTTGCGGATGTTGGTGAACTTGAATGCGATCTGGTTGCGCGGATGGTGGGCGGTGTAGCCGAGCGACAACCCGTAGGCTTGATCGGCCAGCTTGACGACAATGCCGTCCATGGGGTAGGGCAGTTTTTCGATGGTCTCAACTATTCCCTGCCAGCGTTCGCGGATTTCACCGTAAGGCACTTCATAGGAGATCATGTCATAATCGACCAGCGTCAACCACGCATGGTAATGTTCGATCTGGTAACGCAGTTCATCGATTTCCTTCAGCCCCATGATCCCGGCAACGGCGTTGCGGGGATTTTTATATGGCTTACCGTCCTTTTTGGCGATATGGACATATTTATCGCGGAAGACGTCGTCGCGGATGATGATTTCGCCGCGGACGTTACGGTTTACCGGCCCGCGGTAGCCGACGGTCTCCAGTTCGATGAGCGGCAGCTTGTCGCTGATGTTTTCGCCCTCGACGCCGTCGCCGCGCGTGGCAAGGATCCCGGCGGCGAAGTTGGCGGATATGCCGTCGTATTTGGGTTGAATACGGAACATTTCCCGGTCGCTGCGAATATATTTTTCAGCCCATTCCATGACCTCGTCAAGCGAATATGCCTTGTCAAGCGACAGCATCGGCGCGGTATGTCGGACCTTGCCGGTGCCGGAAACGGTCGGGGCGTGGACCTGGACGACCAGCGGGTGTTGTGGTGCGAGTTCGGCCAGTCGGCGCAACAGCCGGTCATAATCGATGTCGGATATCTCCGGCTCGCCCAGTTCCCAGTAGCGGCGGTTGTGATATTCTATGAGCTGGACGAGTTGTTCCAGCGTGAGCGCGGTCAAATCCGCGGGCATGGTATTATCCGGCATATGTTCCTCAAAGTTCCCGATTGCAATTTTCTGCGGTTAAAATGTGATCTTTCCGAGATAACAATAAAACCGCTTTTTAAAATCGCAAACCCAAAACGCCTGTTCGGTCCGGATTTATTTGGCCTATGGTTTAAAAATATTCTCGTTCAGGCATTGAATGCCTTAACCGCTTCGAAAATATTTTTTCGGTCGCCGAGCAGCAGGACCGTGTCATTTTCATCCAGAATAGTCCTGCCTTTGGGAACCACAAACTCTTTCTCCTTGCGCACCATCAGGATCAGCACGCCATCGGTCATGGCGATTTCGCTGACCTTTTTGCCGATGACTGGAGAACCGGGCAGAATGTCCACCTCGACCGCTTCGTTTTCAACCCCGGGAGTGTTTTCAAATTCCAGCGGGCAGGGCGGGCGGTGCTTGATGGCTTCGGCAACTTTCAGGAGACGTGCCAGCGGCATCATCGTTTTTCCCTGGATGAGTACCGATAGCAGGACAATGAAAAACACGACATTGAAGATGGTTATTGCTTCCGGATAGTTTTCGGTCAAAGGAAACGTGGCCAGGACAATTGGGGCGGCGCCACGAAGACCAACCCAGTTGATGAGCAGTTGCTCGCGCCAGTTGAACTTACTCCCCAGCAGGCAGATGAATCCGGCCAACGGCCTTGAGACGAATATCAGGAACAGTGCCAGGATCAACCCTTCGTCGGCAATTTCCGGCAATTGCGATGGAAACACCTGCAACCCGAGGATCAGAAACATGATGATCTGCATCAGCCAGCTTATCCCGTCGTGGAATTTGCACAAACGCCGCTTGTAGTAAAAACTGTGATTGCCGAGGACGATACCCGCCAGATAGACGGCCAGGAAGCCATTGCCTTTGACACTTTCGGTGAGACCGAAAATGACCAGTACGATGGATAAACTCAATACCGGATATAGCCCTTCGTAGTCGAGCCTTATCCGGTTAAGGCACCAGGCGGCGAACCGTCCCAATGCCAGACCGATCAACGTACCAAGTCCCATCTGGAAGATAAAAGACGGGATCAGGTTCCATACCGACAATTGGGGATTTTTGATCCACTCCATCACCAGAAGCGTCATGAATACGGCCATGGGATCGTTGCTGCCGGATTCAAATTCCAGCATCGGGCGCAGTTTGCCGCTCAGGCTGGCACCGCGCGAACGCATGATGCTGAATACCGCCGCCGCGTCGGTCGATGATACGATCACTCCCAGCAGCGCGGAAACCTCTTTGGAGAAGCCCAGCAGCTTCCAGGCGATGATCCCGGTGAAAAGCGCGGTGAGAAGTACTCCCAGCGTGGACATGACAGCACCCCGCAGCAGTACCGGCTTGATGGCCCGCCAGGAGGTATCCAAGCCTCCGGAGAAGAGAATAAAAGCAAGTGCGAGTATCCCGATCCGGTTTACCAGCGTCGGATTGTCGAAATAGATGTTGCCGACACCGTCCGATCCTGCCAGCATGCCGATGCCCAGGAACATCAGCAATGCGGGAATGCCCAGCTTATCGGCAAATTTACTGCCGAACAGACAGATGATTATCAGGCCGCCGCCGACCAGAAACGGATGGATATTCTCAATCATAAGTCAACGCCTTATTAGGCCCCGACCGGATCTCAGTCTTCCAAATATCCGTCGTTGCTGTCAAAAAGTTCGCCGATAATGACGTCCTTGTATTCCGGCTGGTCCTTGATCCATTCTACGAGTGCGGTTCGGCGTTCTTCTTCGCCGGTGCCTACAGCTCCTGCTTCGAAACAAAGCTCGATCTTACCTTCGTCCCACATCCCGGTACACAGCAGCTCCAGTTCCTCGACCTTGTCGGCAAACCGGCACCACAAAGCGTCTTCGTCGTCGCATTCATAGTCAGCGGTGAAAAGAAAACACATTTTGGCGAATTCGCCGACGTTCAATTTTTTTCTAAGACGTTTTTTCATACCAGTTTTTCTCCATGATGTTTGCTGTAATATGCCCGTGGATTTTTCATTAGCAAATCACGTAATCATTTTTTGCAACGGATTTTTATTCAGATTTTGCCTGCGGGTTAGCAAGCGTCCGATTTAGAATTTGTAATAGTCGCCGCCGTCGGAGCCCATGCGCGGGTCGAAATCTACTTTGTCATCTTTCAGTCCGGTTACTTGCGGCGCGACCTTGCGCCATATGGCCCAGGCAATACCCGGGATCATGCCGCCAAGATGGGCCAGGACAGCGATGCCGCTGCGATTCAATTCGTCAAGGGCCAGAAGTACCAGCTGCAGGAGGATGAAGAGCATAAAGGCTATGGGCGCTGGCATATAGGTCCAGCGTCCGCACCAGTCGCCGCGGTGTTTTAGGCGCATGCCGATTCTCGCCTGCGGGAACGATATGGCATAAAAGGCTATCAGCCCGCAGATCCCGCCGCTGGCGCCCACGCAGGGAATCGATGAGCGGTAATTGAAAGCCATATAGAGTATGTCTCCGCAGAGGATGCTGAGGCCCAACAGAACGAAAAACTTTCTCTTGCCGAGCACCTGTTCGACATTATCTCCGACCATGTGCAGAAAATAGAGGTTGAAGATCAGGTGGATAATTCCGGCGTGGAGGAAAAAACTGCTGACCATTGTCACTCCGTAATGCCGTGACCACTGACTGGGAATCAGTCCCCATTCCTTGATATAGCCGCTTAAGTTGCTGTACGTCAGCGCGAGAATCGCGGTCAGTATTATGATGAGGCTATATGTCGCCCAGGGAATGATCTTAACGCGGGGCGCATCGACTTCGATCGGAACACCAAGAAAACCCAGAGCCGATTTAAGCGGAGATTGCGGTTCTTCTCCATCGGCCGGACTGTCTTCTTCCCGATAGTCCAGTTCATCGATGTTCTCCTTGTTGCAGTCGCCGGAAGCGATCCGTTCCTGCACCGTTTCGGGAAATATCTGCGGTTTAGGTTCCGGGGGCGGCAACGTACCATGCGGCAACTGCTCCTCCTCGCCGGCATCGAACCATATCTGCTGGCATGGGGTACATACATCCAGCTCGACGGGTTGGTCGTTTAACCCGAGCATGATCAGTTTCATCGGTTTGCCGCAGTGCGGACATTGCCGTGAAGAAAGTTTGCTGGTGGTGCTCGCCTGTTTCCATATTGCGTTAAGATGCGGCAGTGAAAACAGGTTGTGACGCAGAAAGGCCAGTCCGGCCATACGACCATGACAGGAAGGACAGGCAAACAGAATTCCGCCCGGTGTTTGTTCCCGGACCAGTCTTGTACCGCAATTAGGGCATCCATCCATGTTTCCTGTCCTCCATCCTTGTTATAATGAGCTGTATATCAT
>QKAL01000060.1 GCA_003246475.1 Lentisphaerota bacterium | reverse complement strand
ATCCTTGTTATAATGAGCTGTATATCATAAATTATAATACAAAAATATTTTTCGGCAAAGTGTAATCTTAATATAAAATTACACGGTTCACAATTTGATCTCACCCCAGATGTCGCCGATCTTAATAACTTCCGGGTACTCTTTGCCCGGCCGGATCAGCAGTACGGACGTCCCGGGAATCTCCCGGCAGATGCGCCGCGCAAAATCTTCGCCGTTGATGAAAATCGAGGTTGAGAGCAGATCGGCGTCGACCGCTTGCGGCGTGACTACCGTTACCGCCAGCATATTTTCAACCGGCATTCCGGTTTTGACATTCATGATATGGGTATACTGTCTACCGTCAATCGTCACATAGCGTTCATAGTTGCCGCTGGTGGCGAGCGAGGTGTTGACGACGGAGACCATGCCGCAGCCGGAATTCTTGTCAAGCGGATCGCGGATGCCGATGTTGTAGGCCGTTTTTCCCGGCGGTGGGGCGGGAAAGCAGTACATATTGCCGGCGAGGTTGACCACTCCCTGGTTGATGCCCATGGCCTTGATTCTGCCAACCGCCAGGTCGACGGCATATCCCTTGGCGATGCCGCCAAGATCGATACTGATTCCTTTTTGCAGGAATCTTACGGTATGCGCGGTATCATCAAAAACGACTTTATCCAGTCCGACATTTGCCAGCGCCTTGAGCCGTTCCGCTTCGGCGGGCAGTCCTTTGCGCTCCTTGACATAGAAGCCCCACATGACCATCAGCGGACGTGCGGTGACGTCGAATGAACCGCCGGATAGTTTCCATGCCCGCCGGGCGTGCTGCAGGATGTCCCACAGCAGTGGTTCGCATTGGAACGGCTGGCTGTCGGCGGTCGAATTGAGTCGGGAAAGTTCGCTTTGCGGATTGAAGATGTTGGCAACCGTTTCAACTTCCTTGAAGGTGTTGTAAACCGTGTCCGCCGCTTGTACGGTGGTTTTTTCCGAACCGTAGAGGCTGACCTCCGCCATGGTTCCCATGATCGGGTACGAGCGGTATTCGTTATGTGTTTGAACCGTTGCCGGAACGGAGGCTGTTGCCGGAGCTGGGGATGTTTCCTTAGTATTCCGGTCTGTCAGTTGGTTAAAGAGTGCCCAGATCAGCCCCAATCCCAGGATCATCAGCATGGTCATGCGATATTGTTTTTTGCTCATAGTCATTTCGGCATCGTTTTTCTGCGGTTCTTCGGTCATTTTCAGGTTTTCCTTTGCGTGTTATCGTGACCGCGGGTGAAACTGCCGGTGAATGGAAAGCAGTTTCTGCTGGTCGATATGAGTGTAAATCTGTGTGGTGGAGATGTCAGCGTGGCCGAGCATTTCCTGGATCACACGCAAATCGGCACCGTTTTCCAGCAGATGGCTGGCGAACGAATGCCGCAGCGTATGAGGGTGGATATTCTTTTTGATTTTGGCCTTGCGTCCGGCGTCCTTCACAATGTTCCAGATCATTTCCCGGTCGAGTTTGTTGCCGTTGACGGAAATGAACAGCGCGGTTTCATCGTCGGCCTTGGCCAGTAGCGGCCTTACCTCGTCGAGGTAACGTTTGAGCAGACGCAGCGCCAGCCGTCCGACCGGAACCAGCCGCTCTTTGCTTCCCTTGCCGCAGACCCGTACCAGTGTTTCATCGAATCTGACCGAATCCCGTCGCAGTGAAGCGCATTCCGAGACCCGCAGTCCGCAGGCATACATCATTTCCAGGATGACACGGTTCCGGAACGTCAGCGGGTCCTTGGCGCTGGCCGGAAACGCGGCGAGTAATTTGTCCACTTCCTGCGGCGAAAGAAAATCCGGCAGCAGTCGCCACAACTTGGGCGAGTCCATGACCTCGGTGATGTCGGCGGAAATAAGTTTTTCCTGGAAAAGATAGCGGAAAAGTACTTTGACGGTAACCAGACGCCGGGCCAGTGTTGCCGGTTCCATGCCGCTGCGTTTGCAGGTGCCCAGGTAGCTTACGACGTCGTTGCGGCGCAGCGCTCCGAAGTTATCAATACCTTCCTGCCGCAGCCATGCGATGAAATGAAGCAGGTCGGATTTATACGCGGCCACCGAATTTTCGCTCAGTCCCTTTTCCAGCGTCAGGTAGCCGATGAAATGCTTCAATACGTTTTCCATGAGTCCCCAGAATTATTGATGGGGGTAAGATAGCCGCTCCGCCGGAATTTTGAAAACAGAAATGCCATTATATTACTGGAAAAACGGAAAATAACACAGGGTTGCGCCATAAATTGTTTTTTAATTACCGGAGTTGACTCTCTTCCGATAATTTCTGGTAATGTCTGGCATGTTTTCGATTGAGGTTCAACCAGCGGCGATGTGCCCACATCCATTGGGTCGGATCTGCGGCAATGATTTTTTCCAGCGCGGTGGTGTACATCTGGGTGACGGTCTGGATATCCTTTTCCTTGTCCCCGGTGGGTTTGTATTCGATCATGTCGCCCATGATAAACTCGAAATGACCGTTTTCATCCAGTCGCCGGGTTACCTGGGGTAAAATCGGGATGCCGGTTTTCAAATGGAGAATGGCCGGGGATGAGTGCGTCCGGCAGGGCTGACCGAAAAAGATGGTTTCAATCCCGCCTTCGCGGGTCGAGGCGTGCTGGTCGACGAGCAGAGCGATGCTTTTGCCTTCCTTGAGAGCACGCATCAGGCCCCTGATGCCGCCATCTTTGCTGATGCTCTGGTGGTTACTGGCTTCACGACCGCGGAGGATGTATTTGCCGATCAACGGGTTGCTGAACGGGCGCATGATTGAAACTACCGGAATGTCCGATAAGGTGGCCCAGAACGATCCGGCCAGTTCCCAGTTGCCGTAATGCGCGGAGACACCGATAACGTTGCCTTTGTGTTCCCCGAACGTCCGGTCATAACCTTCCGGGGAAGATTTGATGCTGATGCGCTCGGGTTTGAAAAACTGATCCATTTTGATTATTTCGACCAGCAGACTGCCGAGACTGTAAAATGCCTGCCGGGCGATCTGCAGGGCCTGTTTCCGGTTTGCGGCCACATTCGCGTGCATGATGTGGTCTAGTGTCCGATTGCGATGTTTAAAATCGACGGTCAAAAGCAACCGGGATAGAAGATGGATTAATTTGTATGCGAATTTTATCGGCACTATGCGGATAGTCTGGTATAAGAACCAGAAAGGAATAAACTCAAGCCATATGAGAACGACGTTTTTCGACCGGCGTTTCTTCTGGCGATCAACGTTTTTATTACTATGATCCATATATTATTAATTCCCCGATTGCAAACGATTCCGGAACATCAAAACCTGGATGTATTGACACACAGACGCATAATTTTACGCCGGAGTGATAATTTTTTCAAGGTCATTAGTGAAGAAAAAATGCGTTTCATTCCAGAAAAACAGCGGCGGGAAAAACCTTTTCCCGCCGTTGTTTGATGTATGCCGGTTCTGTTACTGCTTGGCGGTGTTGCCGCTGCGTGCCTGGAAGATCAGGTCAAGCAGTTTTTCCCGCAGGCTCTGCAGATGATTGATGTAGCTGACAATCTGCTCTGCCATTTCCGGCTGAAGCTGCATCACCTCGCCGAATTTGCCGATGATCCGGTTAAATTCCTGATGCAGCCGTTTGCCGATACTGATGGTGAATCCAGTCACTTCTTCGTTTTCGGTGTTGAGCAGTTCGGCTGTATAGGCCATTGCCCGCCCGTAGAGGCAGGTTATGTGCAAGCCAAGCGGCTGCACTGCAACACTGAGTTCGGCGGCCAGGGCGATGTTCCACTGCGTTGCCAGCTTGGCCAGCTGCATATAGATCTTCGCCGTGTCCTTCTGGATCCAGTCGTCGGAAATGAAGATATCCTCGTCCTGTTCGTCACCGTACAGGGCAGGGGCAAAATCATCCCAGCTGTCGTTTTGTGAGACCAATTCCGGATTCAGCCGCATCTTTTTCAAGATGATCTCTTCTTCTTCCGGCAGATCGATGAAATGCGGAAGCTCCTGGAAATAGTAGTGGATGCGGTTTTCGTCTTTGCGAAATTCGCGTTCCCACTGGAACTCATTCCAATTTTTTCTGTTTTCCGGCATTTTCACAGCCTCACTTTCTGGTTTTTATATATTATCGATAACCGACGGTAAAACTTTAACGTTATTTATCGACAACCGGTCCTTTTGCCAGGAAATTCACCGCTTCGATTCTGGGGGCATCGCCCCAGAGACTTTCCAGGCGGTATACTTCACGCATCTCCGGGGTCATCACATGGATGACGACGCAGCCGTAATCCAGCAACAGCCATTCGCTCTCCGGGGTACCTTCAACCCGGCGTGGACGGATATCCAGCTGAGTTCTGGTCTCGCGTTCGATACGGTCGGTGACCGCCTTCAGGTGCGGCTGCGAATTTGCGGTACAGAGTACGAAATAATCCGCGATTGCCGATGATGCACCCATCTCAAGCGTTATAATGTTTTCCGCTTTACGTCCGTCGGCAACATTGGCGCAGAATACCGCCAGTTCCTTCGGACTGATAAATTTTTTTTCATTTTCCATAATTCGGGCTAATCTCCATTAATATTCAAAGCCGTAATTTACTTATAAAAAAGCAAATGTCTACCGGTAAAGTCTTTTTTCTTCAATATACTTCATTACTTCGGCGTCAAGTATGTTTTTCACCGCCCTTCCGCCGCTTAACGCATCTCTGACGGCGGTTGATGAAATGTCGAAAAACGGCATCTCCATAATCCCTTTGACAAGCTTTGCCGCCAGATGTTCCGGCCAGTCACGGCAGAGGTCGCTCAGTTCAACCCGGTTCCCCGGCCGCGGATAGGTCAGCACCAGCCACTTCTCCGCCAACTCCCTGGCGCGGTACCACTGATGCAGTTGTGCCAGACTGTCGCCGCCGATAAGCAGCAGAAATTCGGTTTGCGGTGCGGCTTCAGTAAGCTCGGTCATGGTGTCGAACGTATATGAAAGGCGATCAGGTCTGCGCTCTTCCAGCGTGGATATTTCCGCTTCCGCGAAATCCCGCAGCGCCAGTTGCAGCATGTTGACACGGTCTGTGAACGGTGCCGGGCTGTGTCCGGTTTTGTGTGGTGGTCTGAACGCGGGAATAAAAAGGATTTTATCGGCGTAATTTCCGGCGATGACGGCGCGGGCCAGCTTGATGTGGCCGAGATGCGGGGGGTTGAATGTTCCTCCAAATACTGCCGTGCGCATTTTCGTCCTTTCCTGCTGAAAATCAGCATTCTGTTCTTGCAATAAATATATATTCGGCTGTATGGTAAAGCAATACTTTTTCAGGAGATTTTCGCATGATTGTTTTTCCCGACAGCGGTTTGTTTGGCGGTGCGGCGCGGATAACCGAAATTTTGCGCCGGCACGGTTATATGGCATTGCTTGTCGGCGGGGCCGTTCGCGACATCATGCAGGGAAAACCGCTTAAGGATATTGATATTGTTACCTCCGCATTGCCGGATCAGGTTCAGGCGATATTTCCGCATACCTTCGCGGTTGGCGCGGCGTTCGGTATTGTCGTGGTCGTAGTCGATGGCGTCAATTATGAGGTTGCGACCTTTCGCGAGGAGCGGGACTATCTTGACGGTCGCCACCCGGAGACGGTATGCTTCACCGATTCTCCTTTGCTTGACGCTTCCCGCCGGGACTTTACTGTTAACGCAATGTTTTACGATCCGGCCACCGGCGAGGTGCTTGACTTTTTTGACGGGCAGGGGGATCTGTCGCGCGGCGTTATCCGGACTGTCGGAGAGGCGGAGACTCGTTTTCGCGAGGATTATCTGCGTATGCTTCGCGCTGTACGTTTTGCCTCGCGGTTTCAGTTTAAACTCGACCCGGCGATTGTCGCGGCGATCACGAAGCTTAAGGATCAGGTGTCGCGGCTTTCCCCCGAGCGTATTCGTGACGAACTTTGCGGCATGCTTACCGGTCCGAACCCGGCCGGTGCCGTCATCATGTTGCGGGATCTTGGGCTGCTGCGGGTCATCCTGCCGGAAGTCGCCGCGATGGATGGTGTGGCGCAACACGAACTCTATCACCCCGAAGGCGATGTCTTCACTCATACCATGCTTATGCTTCGCCATATGTCATTGCCGAAACTGGAACTTGCATGGTGCGTTTTGCTCCACGATATCGGCAAGGTGGTCACTCGAACTGTCGGCGAGGATGGCATTCCGCATTTTTACGGGCATGAGGATATAGGCGCAGATATGGCTGCGGGAGTACTGCAGCGACTGCGTTTTTCCCGGCAGCAGACCGAGGATATTGTTCACGCAGTGCGCAACCATATGCGGTTTGCGCATGTCGATCAAATGCGTGCCTCGACCAGAAAGCGCATGATGTCCGAACCGTGTTTCCCGCTGGAACTGGAACTGCACCGGATCGACTGCGTCTCCAGTAACATGCTGCTGGGTAATTACGTGCTGCTGCTTGACAAAATGCCGGAACTGGAAGCGGAAAGGGCTCTGCCTCCGCCGTTGCTGACCGGGAAGGATTTGATTGCAATGGGTATTCGTCCCGGACCGGATATGGGGGAGCTGCTGCGGCAAGTACGGGATATGCAACTTGAAGGCGAACTTACCGACCGGGCGGCGGCGATGGCATGGGTGGAGGCGCGGCGGGCTTAGACGCTATGCCAGCAGGTCGTTTTCCTCGCAAATCTCGACGAATTCGGCAATACGCGTGGCGATGTTGTATCGACTTTCTACCTTCAACCTTCCTTTGATGACTATCAGTTCGCGGGTAATGTCGTCTTCCAGCAACAGAAGACAGGCGTCCGCAAGTTTTTCCGGTTTATTCTCCTCCAGCAGTATGCCGGTCTCTTCGTTCTCGATCAGTTCCGGAATGGCGCCGTGAGGAGCGGTGACGACAGGCAATCCTACCGCCATGCTTTCAAGAAGCACATCGGGGATGTCATCCATGCTGCCATCTTCTGCGGTCTTGCCGATAAAGATGAAGACGTCGCTACCGAGATATTCTTCGAAAAGTTCGTCCTGCTTTATTTTTTCTTTCAATATCACGCGGCTTTGCAGACCGTAATGGTCGACCATCGCCTGCAGCAAATTTTTCTGCGGTCCGGCACCGATCACGGTATAGATGAAATTAACTTTTTCGCGTTGAAGCAGGGTTAACCCCTGGAGAATAAACTCGAAATCCTGTTGCCCGTTGATCTCGGCAACAGTCAGCATCCGGTATGGGGGGGCTGGTTGGCGGAACCGGCGAGGCAGGGGGAATTTCTCCAGGTCGATTCCGTGACAGAAGATGTAGACCGGGGTGGAGAACTCACCTAACAGCTGAAGATAATTTTTATAATAGGTGGCCTGAACGGTGACAAAACGGGCATGGCGGAGTTTTTCGAGCAGTTCGTGGCGGTCTTGACGGGTTATATCGCGTGCGGTGGCATTAAAATTGAAATCGACTCCGGAAAAACGGGAGACCAGCAAGGTGACTGCCGCGGTGTGGTCGGAATAGAACGAAAATAGATTGGTGATTTCACCGTCAAGTGCGAAACTGCCGGCAATGTGCAATGCTTGAAACAGCCCGCGACAGAGTTTGCCGCGGGTTCGGCTGTGGTAAAGCATCCGGAAAAACGAAGCGGCCCCTGCTATCAGCCCCGACGGGTAATTACGGGCAAGCGTCGGTATTGCCGCCAGCCCGTCAAGCACCAAGCCGGAAATATTGGTCTTTTCGAAGAACGTCCGGGCATTCAACCCCAGCCGGTATTTGGAATGACCGTTTCCGTGTAGCACAAAGATGCAAATGGAATATCCCATTTGCTCCAGCAGTTCGATTTCTCTGGCAATGATGCTTTCCGTCGGGCCGGGCAGGTTGTCGATAATAATGCCCAGCCGTTGAGGAATATATTCAGCCATTTTCAGCCTCCGGAAAATCCTGCCGTCCATAAGGAACGGCTCCCCCCCTCCGATTCCCCGCTATCGGACTTATACATAGACCAGATGCCCGCAATTTTCACATGCGGTTACGGCTCCCTTGTTGACCTCATGCAAGGTCTGCGGAATAACGCGCAGGTGACAATGCCCGCAGATGCCGTTGTCGATCTTTACCAGCGGCATCCCGTTGGATTTCAACAGACGGTTATAGCGGTTGAGTACATCGGATTCCAGTTTTGAGCTCAAGGGTGTCCTGGCATCCTGCTGGCGGGCGATCTCTTCCTTGATTTCGACGACCGTCTGCTCCAGCTCTTTGATCTCTTCTTCTATCGACTGCTTCTGGGCTTTGGCCTGTTTTTCGACTTCCTTGAAATCCGCGACGCTTTGTTCCGACTTGTCCAGAAGTTCGATAACCGAGGTTTCCAGATCGCTGATCGCGGCTTTTATGTCCTCGATCTCTTTCATCATCGCCTGGTATTCGGTGTTTTTCTTGACCATGCTGGATTGTACCTGCAACTTGGCGATATGATCGTTTTTCTGTTTGATCTGCGACTCCAGTTGTTTGATTTCCAATGTGGTCTTGTTGGCGTTTTCGCGCTTTGTCTTCAGCTCTTCATCGGCGGAAGCGGCATCGTTTTTCAAGTTGGCGATTTCTTTCGGAATCATGGCCTGACGCTGGATCAGCCCCCTTATCCGCATATCGACGTTCTGAAGCTCAAGCAAATCTTTAACCCACTGCACCATGAGATCAGTCCCTTTCGTGTTTGGCACGGTTTTTCTGTCGTATATCATTTATACCACGGTTCAAGTAAACTTCCAAATGTTTTAACGCAATTATTCGTTAAAAATATGATATTTCCACAGCACCTGAAAAAAATGTTGTCGTCCGACTGGACAGCCGACTCAAAAGGCGTTATAATTCACCTTTGTAGTAGTGTGTAAAAATACCGTCGCGAGGCGTGACAATAAGGAAGGTGACAATGGCCAGTTGTAAGCCAATCCGTCAAGTCGGTGTCATTCCATATTATGAGGAGGATGGAGAGTTCTTTACCGTGGTGGTGACTGCCCGCGGTAATCCGGAGTTCTGGCTTTTTCCCAAGGGGCATATCGAATCAGGGGAGACAATACAGTTTTCCGCTAATATGGAGGCCTATGAGGAGGCGGGTCTGATCGGTCGTGTCGATAAAAAATCCATCGGATCATATCAGTATGAAAAGGCCGGCAAATCCTTCAAAGTGGGAT
>QKAL01000064.1 GCA_003246475.1 Lentisphaerota bacterium | reverse complement strand
TTCAAAATTGTGCCGGATCATCTGCCCCCCCAAAAAAAAAGCCTTTGTCCCCAAACTGACAATGATGATTGTTGATATGGAGATTATAACCCTTGGCGGGTGGAAATACAATCATTTACCCGAAAATTACCTATCGGGATGATTCGGTATATCTATTGCCGGGTGAGGTCGGCCAGCTGGCGGTCGCAGTCGATGGCGATAATCTCGTCGAGCAGCGAGTCGAGATCTCCTTCCATCAGAGACGGCAGATTGTACAGTGTCACATTAAAACGATGGTCAGTAACACGGTTCTGGGGGAAGTTATAGGTTCTGATCCGCTCACTGCGGTCACCGGTACCCACCTGGGCACGCTTGGTGGCGGCCTGCTTGGCATTCTCTTCCTGTTGCAAATGCTCCAGCAGACGTGCCCGCAAAATTCGCATGGCGATTTCTTTGTTGCGGTGCTGGGACTTCTCCTGCTGGCTGGCAACGCTGACACCGGTCGGGATGTGAGTGACCCGCACTGCCGAGTCGGTGGTGTTGACGCACTGCCCGCCGGGGCCGGAAGAACGGAAAACGTCAATACGCAACTCATCCGGACGGATTTCCAGTTCCACATCTTCCGCTTCTGGCATAACCGCCACAGTGATTGTGGATGTATGGACACGCCCCTGAGCTTCAGTGGCCGGAACGCGTTGAACGCGATGTACCCCTGATTCGTATTTCATCCGTGAAAAGACACTGTCGCCGGAAAGCGAAAAAACCGCTTCCTTGATGCCGCCGAGATCACTGTTGGTGAAATCAAGCGTCTCGCATTTCCATCCCTTTATTTCCGCGTATCGCGTGTATAAACGATAGAGTTCACCGGCAAAAAGCGCGGCTTCATCGCCGCCGGCGGCCGGCCTGATTTCAATAATGATATTACGAGCGTCATTGGGATCGGGAGGAAGGAGTGCGAAACGGATATCCTTTTCCAATGTTACGGCTTCATTTTCCAGCCTGCGGATATCTTCTTCGGCCATCTGTTTCAGTTCATCGTCTTCTTCCGCCGCAATCATCTCCCGGTTGTCACGGATTTCGGTGAATGTTTCGCACCAGCGGTCAAACTTGCGGAACAAATCACCCAGTTTCCGGTGTTCCGTCGAAACTCTTTTCAACTCTTGATGGTTGGAATAGATGCTCGGATCGGATAACCGGGTTTCCAGTTCCTTGAAACGCAGTTTAAGCTTTTCTATATATGGTGCGATGTCGTCGGGATTCATCCGTGTCTCTCTCCTGCCGGTACAAACAAAAAACGCCTGAATCAGCCGCTATGCGGTACTCAGGCGTTTCTTTCTCAGCGCTTACTTGCTTCTTTTCAGGCCGTAACGCTGCTGGAAGCGTTCTACGCGACCTGCAGTATCCACAAATTTCTGCTTGCCGGTGAAGAACGGATGGCACTTGGCGCAGATACCAACTTTGTTTTCCTTGACGGTCGACTTGATGTCCCAAACAGCGCCACAGGCGCAAATCACTTTGGCGTCGCTGTACGCCGGATGCAGATCTTTTTTCATTTTCTTCTTGTCCCGTTTATTTATTTTAATAAGTTGCTATATTAAATCATCAATCTAAAATTGATTTTCATATTCGTAAAATCAAAGACAGTAAATTTAGCATTGTTAAATAAATAGTCAAGCGTAATAGTTAGAAAACCAAATAAAGTTTTTTGCGCCCACGGCGTAAACCAGGAGAATGTGATGAGCGAACCCCGTCCCCTCTGGGCTCCATGGCGAATCGATTTTATTCGCGGCGCCAAAGAAAACCGCTGTTTCCTTTGTGATAAAAAAGATGATTTATCCTCGCCGGATGAGGATATGATGATTTTTCGCGGTCAGCAGGTATTTGTCATCCTCAACCGTTTTCCTTACAACTCCGGCCACCTGATGGTTGCACCCTACCGCCATGTGGGGGACATTGCCGAGCTGACGACAGAGGAGCAAAGCGAGCTTATGTCCATGACTATCCGTGCCAAACAAACATTGGACCGTCTGATGAATCCGCAAGGATTCAACATCGGATTTAATCTCGGCCTGGCTGCCGGTGCGGGAGTGGCAGACCATATCCATCTCCACATAGTTCCCCGCTGGAACGGCGATACCAATTTCATGCCGGTAATCGGTGATACCAGGGTGGTGCCCGAAGCGCTGGTTCAGACGGTGAAACTTATCCGCGATGCTTGGGTGTGATGCTGGCGGCTATCTGATTTCGAGACGATATTCCAATGTCTCGCTGCTGCTGCCGTTGACGTCTTCCACGTAGATTTCCAGCGTATATACCCCAGACTTCAATTCCGCCATTTCCGGCTTTATGCCGGATAGCCCGGTTGGGGGAATGGTAAGTTTGTGGGCGCCAGGGGTATAGCCGATATCCCAGTTGTCCGGGTTTTTTCCCCGTCTTCTTTCCGTCATATATGATGGAGTGAGCGTCCCCCCGGCGCGCGCCTTGATCGGGGCGGGGGCGGCACTGTCGTTGTCTGCGTCAAGCATTTTCAGTACCTTTGCCGTACCGTTTTTTTCCAGCAGCAGCAACGCGACCTGAATGGGTTTGCTCTTGCTGTTCCGCTGGTATTCCGCATAGCTGATCCAGAGATCTCCGCCATCGTTTTTGGGGAACGCCCCCAGCAGTATGTGTTCGCCGTTTCCGCCTGTAAGTGACAAGGACTTCAGATTCCACTCCACCGTATATCGGCCCGGACCGTTGATCTCGCAGGAGATCACTTCGCCGAGATAGACACAGTCGTTTTTCTTTTTCGCCATACTTCGGTCGATAAGTGCTCCGTGAATGATATATGCGCCTCGGCCGGATATAACATTCAGCGGGATTTTCAATACTTGTCCCCTGACGGCAGTCAGGTTGTTCCTCGCCGGTTTTTCAAGAACGGGGTCGTCTTCAAATTTCTCCCGACATTCCCATACCCGGCGCAAGTAGTCGGGCCAGGGAGATGATTTGAACAGGTTCAACTTCTGGTAATTTTCAAATTTCTTGCTGTCACGAGCCATATTGGATTCTGCCTCGTCATCGTCATCATCGTCGTCGTCATCATCATCGTCGCCGCTTTGAGGCCTTTGCCAGACGGGATACCAGATCGATAACCCTGATGCGCCAAACTTTTCTTCCCCCATGGCCTTGGCGATGACCATGGACTCAATGGCCTCGGCCAGGCGGCCTGACTGTTCTTTTAACTGTTGTGGCGTTGCCGGGTCTTCGGTGAAACGGTGGGCGAATTGTCCCAGATCGATATAGTCGACCGGGTCGTCCGCTTCTCTGGTACTTGACAGGCTGTACTCAACGGATTTGCGGCGTTGCTTGGGAATGGACAGTTGTGACGGTGACAACACCGCCGACAATGCTCCGGTAAAATGGATAAATTCCTTTCTGACCCGACCATATTGCGACATGTCATAGGCACAGTGAGCTGCCAGTGCCCGGTCGCCTTCATTGTCTTCTGTCATATGCAGTTTTTTCCAGGCATTTACTTCGGCTTTGCCGAAATCGGCCATTGCTGCGGCGGGATGGTTCTTCAACCATCCGAACGTGTCCTTGTAATTCCAGCCGTCACCGTAATCGATTTCAGGGCAGGCAATAAAGAGCTCACAGATGCCGTCGAAATCCTCCAGTACCTCCATTCCTCCCATTAGGCAGGTGTCAAATGCGATAAAGTCAAATTTGGCAACATTACAGCTGTGCATTGCATTGATGATACTCCGCCGGATCGGTGCCGATGCCATACCTGCCGGATCATCTACCGTTCCGTCCTGTTCATCTCCGCCATAGCCTTCCCATTGGCCGCCATGATCCCAGAGAATCAGTCCGTAGCGGTCTGCCGGATAACGCTTGATCGCCCATTTGATGAAATTCTCCAGAACGGCCGGATTGTCATGGTTCAGCTCCGGTAAACGCTCCACCGGTGTGCTGGATAGTTCATCGTCGTCATCATCATCGTTATGGTCTGATCTTTTAATGAGAAAGCGGCTGGTTCCAGACGATAACTCTTCCGGAAGCCCGGCCTCGGTGTTTTCTTCGGCATTCGAGGCGTCAAAATCCGACTCCACCACGATTCTAAATTTGCCATTGCTTCCGGCTGTTTCCATCTTTATGATGTCCGAGACCAGTTGTGGGCTGAGACTGTTGTCGCCATTACAGTAGATCATTATGGTCCAGGTCGGAGCCGAGCGCTTATCCTCTGCTGCGCCTAAGGATAAAACAAACAATAATGCCATGCAGCCCCAAAACATTTTCTTCATGGAATAACTCCTCACGGAACCGATTTGTTGATTTAGTCTATGTTGAAGTGATCGCCTTTTCTGATACGAAAATACCGCCGGGAATATTTCCGGGCGGTATTTGTTAAATTCCAACCAGTTGCAGGGACAAACTAATCCCAGAAGTTCCACCAGGATTTTCCCCTGTTGCCTTTGTTGCCTTCTTTTCCCTCTGCCTTGGTCTTTTCTTCTGCAGTGGTTTCTTCGGCGGCGGTTTCAGTTTCTTTCTCTCCTGCCTTATCCTCTTTGGCCTCTGCCTTATCCTGAACTTTTGTTGCCTTGTTGGCCGCTTTCTCTTCCAACTTGGCTGCTTTGGCTTCAGCTTTAGCCTTCATTTTAGCTGCCTTGTCGGCTGCTTTTTCTTCCAGTCTGGCAGCTTTAGCTTCAGCTTTTGCCTTGGTTTTTGCCGCCTTTGCCTCTGCTTTTGATGAATCTGCCTTCACATTGACGCAGATAATCATTGCAAGTACCATTGTGATTGCTGTAATTTTCTTCATTGCAATGTCCCCCCTCTAAAAAAATAACATGATTAATGTTACGTAAACCTGCCGAAAAGAGATTATATTTATCCGGACAGGCAACCGGATAATATTTCCCGATTGCCTGTCATTCTAATTAAAGCGGCGAGAATTCGTCGCGGCCGGCGCCACATTCGGGGCAGACCCAGTCTTCCGGAATGTCGGCAAATGATGTCCCGGGTTCAATTCCGTTTTCCGGATCGCCAACTTCCGGGTCATAAATATAGCCGCACACGTCGCAAACATACTTTTCGTTCATAATACACCCCTCTTGCAATAAGTTGATTCCATCGTTCCCTGAGTTTAGAATACATAACTTCTATAATAATACGTTTGAGGCTAAAAAACAATGTTGCAGAAGTAAAATCTCCCAAAAAAACATTAATGATGCATTATGCCTGAAATGTTGTCCAGAAAAACTTCCGTTTGATGGAGCAGGTGATGGCGGAGGATATGGGTGTGCGGGAGACACGAAGTCATTTTTTAAAAAATCATCTGCTTTTATAAATATGATGCTTGTATTTTTTTTGTAATAGTGCATATTAAGCATCTCTCGCGAGGCGGGAAGTATATTCAAAATTATATTTTGGTCGGGATGTAGCGCAGTCTGGTTAGCGCGTTTGACTGGGGGTCAAAAGGTCGCAAGTTCGAATCTTGTCATCCCGACCATTTTTTGCCTTTTTTCTAGCCTTTTTAGCTCAAATTAAACTCAAGCATGATTTCCTGTCACAACTTGAAACTTCTTGATTTATGGTGATTTTTCCTGCTTTACAAACACGAATTAGAACATATTTAGAACATTTTTTCCGGCACAACTCCGCAAAGCGCTCATGCATTACGCCTCAAAAAAAATCATTATTTTTTTAAGAACCATATTGCCATATCCTGATTTATTCTGTCATCGCCCATGAGTCAATCTGCTATATCTCGCAACAAAAAAAATACATTCAAAGCGCTAATGATAAGCGACTTACACAGTTTGACACGGTGTTGATTTTAATATATATTGTTCTTCAGTGACCGAATATAACAACAGCGGTCCCAAACCGACAATATAGAAGGACAACAAAATGAATCAGACACTTCGTGATGCAGAAAAAAACCTTTCCAGTCGCTATGGCGGCCCAATCAACATGCGAGACGGAGAATTTCACAGTATCAATCAACAGTATTTTGCCGGATTATTTATGTTGACAAGTGTTCCGATATATTATTTGCCGGAAAAAACCTTTTATCTTTATAATCGAGAAAACGGATTATGGGAACCTCAGACCGAAGACCACATGCTCGATTTGATCGGCAATATGCTCCACCTATATTCCGAAAGCTTTGCAATTCCAGACATCGAAGAAAAAAGAACAAGCACAATATTTTCGTCAATACTAAGGCTATTGAAAGGTCAGGCAGAAAATAAAGATGCCTTTGCAACCAGGAAACCACAATTAATTCATTGCAAAAATGGAATGCTTAAATATAACGATTTCACGGGAAATTGGAAATTTGAACCGTTTTCACCTACTTATTTCAGCCGCAATCAGAACTCAATCGCTTACGATAAAGACGCAACGTGTCCGAAGTTTCTTGAGAAGCTACTAAAACCTGCAATGACGGAAGACGACATTGAACTTTTTCAATTATATTTCGGGCAATGCCTCCTTGGGGTTAACCACAGCCAGACGTTTTTGATGCTGACCGGCACTGCCGGAGGAGGAAAATCAACACTAGTAAATGTTCTGGAAGGCGTTATCGACCGTCGTAATTGTACGGAACTGCGACTTGAACACATGAGCGGACGCTTTGAGATCAGCAGAACTCGCAATAAAACATTGTTGACCGCTAAGGACGTAGTTTCTGAATTTCTCAGTTCGCCAGGTGCCCTAAAACTTAAGGCATTGACCGGCAACGATATGATGACGATGGAAAGGAAAAACAGCAACGATGCATATGACATCTGTGGAAACTTCAATATTATCATAACCAGTAACGCCTTTCTGCGCGTAAATTTTGACGGTGATGCGGAAGCTTGGCGTCGCCGGATGCTTTGGATTAAGTATGATAATCCGCCGCCGAAAGAACGGATTACCGATTTTGACAGAATTCTTTTGCGGGAAGAAGGTAGCGGGATTTTGAACTGGGCATTGACCGGTGCAGCCAAATTGCTTCGTAATAAGGGAAAAATCAGTAAAAGTCCGGTGCAGCAATCACGGATTGAATATCTGCTGAAGAGCGCCATTCCGGTGGACGTTTTCGTCAGGAATTGCGTCAAACGCAATTCAAATTCGACGGTCACAACACTTGAGTTACAGGATGCGTTTTTCCGTTTCAGTGACAGCCTGGGCTGGAATAGATTGCCGGAAAGGAAAGTTCAAATAATGATGCAGGAGGCAATGCTGTCCATCCATAATGCCAGCAAGCGGACCGATGTAAAGCGTGCAGGGAAAAATAATCGAGGATACTACGGATTCCAAATCGCGCTAAAAAACGATCCGACAGACCCAACACAGCCATAAAGTAACAAAGATGCGTATGAAGCGTATGAGGTGTATGTAAATCATGTGCAAAACATCGAAAATCCCAATATTTCAAGCTATATTGCCATTTCGGCTTTCCAAATATTCAATGTTTTCTGAAAAAATCCAGACAGGGTTCCGGGGGAGAACATTGGGGGGGGGAACCCGGTTGCCTGCCTGGATAAGAGTTGTTCGGAGTGTTGGAAATTGGGAGTCCCGTACCCAGTCAGGCGTTTATCGCCTGACGGGTACGGTTTGTGTTGCGGTTTGCGGGTTAGCCCAGCAGCATGATTACGAAACAGATCATCCAGACTATGAAGTAGGCCAGATTCTGTTTCAGGTTTTTAGCCCGCTTGAAAAGGTATACCGGGACCAACCAGAAAAAACCTTTGAATTTTTTGGTGTCGTGTCCGGCTGCCCGGAGGCGTGTTTCATCCAGGTACGATAGGACGATATTAAGTATCAGTGTCGCATACCAGAACTTATGTGCAGAGATCGCCACCTCAAAAGAATAGTCGTCCTTATATACCAACGCGGTGAGTACGCCTTCCAGAAAGGCTCCGATGATCGGAGCAAATGCCAGTATCCACACTACCGTGTTATTGACCTTATCCCCGACAAGCGGCGGCGGCACTGCGCGTTCCTGCAGGAACGGCTTAAAGTTAGACTCCTCGATCTTTATCCAGTCTGAAAAACCTTTTTTCCAGACCATGTTGCCATGAGATAACTTCCCGGACAAAATCGCTTCTTTCATCACCTCATCGGTGACCGGTCCGGTCCGAGTGCCGTCGTCTTCGTAATACCACTCCTCAACGAGAGCGGCTTCCATTGATTCTGTCATTTTGCTTGCTCCTTGTAATGTACAGGTTGGATCAGCGCAATCCACGGACTTCAACGTATACGCCTTCGTCGGTTATTTGCGCAGTGTAAGTTATCGGTATGACGTCGGTCTTATTGGTTCCGGCATTGATGACTTCCAAATCAGCGGAATTATATGACTTTTTTGTGTCCTTGTCGATTTTATCCGTCCGGATATTTTTTACCCTCAACGTTATTTTTGACAAGGCTTCATCGGTGAGATATTTGGCAAATTCCTGACGGGCAATGTCGCAAACCGTTTTCTTGACTTTATTGCTATTTCCCTCGTATGATGCCCCGCAGCCGGTCATCAACATCCCCATGACCATTACCGCAAAAATACTTAAAACTATCTTCTTCATCTTTCCCTCCAAATTAATGAGCTTTTCATACCGTCTCCATGGCCGCTTTTGTCGGCCATGGAGACTTTTTTCTAATTCAGTCCTTTTTCCTCGACCATCTTAACCACAGCCATGACGGAGCTTTCCCGCCGTTTTTAGCGCTGCTGCGATAGGCCATTCGCCCAAGCACGACAGTACAAATTATTCCGACACCCAACGCTATGAGCGGGGGTAAAAACAATACTCCGGCAACGATCTGTGCCGCAATCCACCCGCTAAGAGCGCCCAAAAATGTCCATCCCCAAACCGTTTTCTTAACTGCTTTTTTTTCTGTTTCCATGATTCCTAATTCCCTTTGTTTTGATTCAATTACTTGTCCGTAAATACAGCGTCTGGTGGCTCATCCCTTCATAAACATTTCCAGCAATACCAACCTCCTGTTGATTACTCTATTGTGCATGAAGGCACAGAGAATCTCAACAACACATGCCATCGAAACATCGCCATGCCAAATACTTGCGAAACTTGATCTTTATCTTGAAGACAAACGAAAGGCGTGGTCGAAGGGAAATAAAAAAGGGCGCCCCGATCACACTCCAGTAGAGGTATCG
>QKAL01000315.1 GCA_003246475.1 Lentisphaerota bacterium | reverse complement strand
GTTCCAGATATGATTCAACGATATGAACCCGTGGTGATTTCTCGGGCAGATGCGTGATGAGCTGGATACCGCGCTTGTGGAACTGTTCGCCGAAAAATTCGATGATGTTCTTGATGATCGTATTTACTTCGACCGCTCCATGCTCCCTGGCGCTGTCCTTGACGAACTTTCTGATGTGGTCAAGGATGCTGCTGGTACGGTCAACGTTCTGCAGGCAGATATCTACATACTTTAACGTGGACTCATCATCTTCGTTTTTGTTTTCCTTCTGCTCGGAGATCATCTGCAGTAGTCCAAGATAACCTTTCAATACGCACAACGGTTGATTGATTTCATGTATAATACCAGAAATCACCTGGCGCAAAGCAGACAGCCGCCCCAACTGAAGCAACTGTTCGCCAGTTGATTCAACCCTGCGCGGCAAATTTTTCACCTCGGTAACTGGAATCGGCGTTGACTCCTTGTGACAGCCGCAGTACAGCAGCGGCACGGTCAATGGCAGCAGGCACATCAGAATAATATAAACATACTTGATGGCGGGAACTTCCGGTCTCGCAACGCCAATAATACAAAAAGCGCTGCCCCCTTTGAGCTGTAACGGCACAATAACGGCCAGAATATTATCCTTGACTATGGCGGAGTTATAGTATTCCGGCGAAGCTCCGGCACGGTCAAAATGTACAACCGGGTCGTCGGGCTGCGGCAGATAACGGGCATAGTTATCCGGGAATGCGGCTCCGGGAATCGGTTCAAAAACGTTGTTTTTAAACCGTGTAAAGATGATGAAGGAAAAACATTGTCCATCGGTACAGCGCTTCAGCGATTCGATATTAGCTTCGCCGTGCTCCATCTGTCCGGCGATGAATCTTGCCACGGTTACAAGGCGTTGTCTGGCTTCCCCGTCCACCGTGCCTTTGAAAAGAAGGCAGATAATAAAGGCGGCGATGACGGAAAGCAATGCCGCCGTCAACAGCAGCCATTTTCTAATCTTTTTTTTCATACTTTATTTTGCCTGTTTACTAAGATGGTCAATCCCGTAGATGTTCATCAGACGCCCGATGAACACCGCCACATACAATACCCCGACACTCTGTTCCAAGCTGGTCATACGCTTTGCGAAGACCGTAACGGGTACAATATCCCCATATCCGGTTGTAGTCAAAGAGGTAAAGCTGAAATATACGCAATCGAGGATACCAGTCATGCCCTGAGGCATGTCTACCACGTTGAACCGGACCAGATCCCAGAACTGCAGCACATAAAACGCATGGCCGAAACTCTCGCCGATCATGAAAAAGGTGAAGATTACGCCAAACAGCATGTCCCGCTTGAACTTACGTGCCAGAAGCGTGTTGAAAATCATGGCGGTGGTCATAATAAAATCGAATGTTACCACCATGACACCGCAAAGCTCGCGCATGGCATGGCTTGGAGTGCTAATATGACTGATCCATTGGGTTGAGACATATATCGCCAGAACGGTGGAACAGATGAACAGCCACCGGTTACCGATAATTACGTAGGCACCCCCGACCATCAATATAAGATAACCGATGATATAGGCCATAATCATTCTCTGATTGGTGAGAGCCAGAGGTGAGGTGGCAAACCAGACCAGGAAGAGGATCAGCATAATCAGACATTTGTTTTCCATGAGGTGGTGTTTTTCTATAACTTTTCGCATGTGTTTCATCCCAGTTCAAATGAGGTTATTCCATAAATATTTTCTAATGGCAGATCCGGCATCCCGCCACGATACATCCGGGCGGTTCTGAATACCGGCTTCATGCTGTGTCTCCGAGCCAGATCAAGGGCATGGCGGTTAGGTTCCGGCAGGTCGAGAAAAAAATCTTCTCCAGCCGGAAGGGTCGACGTAAGCGCGCGGAAAAGCGTTTCAGCCGTGGCCGGTGTTGTCGCGAAAAGCGGTCCGATCTTGCAGCCCTGCCGACATTTGCGAATAACACCATATCCGGTCACTTCGCCATCGGCATCAAGGTACGCGAGCGCCTGAGAATCCGGCATGTTCAGCCAGCCCTGGAGGAAAGTCCTCCGTTCCGCCGGAAAAAACTTGCAATCGAAAGCGGACAACCGGTCAAAAGGCAGGCAACTCACCGGAACCGTTTGCTCCGGAAAAGACCCGCCGGATCCATCGGCCGTCCCCTGATAACGGATATTGGCGTAAGCAGTTTCGAACCCGTATTGCGAGTGGTAATTCTTCACCTTGTTTTCCACACCATCAATACCGGTACGCCGCTCTCCCAGCCAGGCAGTGGCGCATTTACCCAGCTCGATCCCCACCCGATGACCGCGTCTGTCGGGGACGACGATAAAAAAGCCGACGAACCCGAAGTCGCTGCCGTATCTGACGGCGGAAATACAACCAACCGGCATCGAATTGTCCCATGCCATGAAAAAGCCGCCGGGATCGGCGGCATGGAACACTTCCGCGTCATGGAGACCGGGATTCCATCCCTCGTGTGCCGCCCATTCGACCGCGATCTCCATTTCACTTGCCGTCATGTTTCTAATTTCCAGCGAATCCGCCATGTTGTCTCCGGATTAAAGATTCATGATATCGTTGATAAGTGTATTAGTTTCTTTTTTCAGAGAGTCGTTCTTCTGCGACTCCTGAGACTTCTGCTGGTTATTATTAACCGTTCTCTTGCGTGGCCCGAAAATTCCTTCTGTCAAAATCTTTTCCCCGGTTTGAAGCAGATTGACACCTTGGGCTTCACCGGTCTGGAGGATCTTTCTGATCGGGGTGGATTGCAGAATGTTATTGAAATTACCGGTAACCATTCCCGCAACCATTTGCGTAATATTGGGTTCAGGACTGGCCGGAGTCCCGCCGATATCCAGAGGCATGACCAAATAACCCACGTCAAGGTTGGTGGTAAGTTTCATCGGACGGGTCTTCTCCAGCGGAATGTAACCGCTGGCAGTAAAGGATTTGATAAAATCACCGGTGAAGCTGAATTCCTTCAAATTGGCGCATCCTTGCGCGATATTGATATTTACCTTGCCGGTTTTCAGATTAAGGTTGTTCGTGCTGTTACCGATCTTTCCCGCCTGATCGATGGCTTGGGAGAGATCGTTGCTGCTCGCCAGATTAGGCACGTACTGAGTGAGTTTAGAAAAAATTTCCAGCGCGATAAAGATACTCTGCGTCAAAGGCATATCACGCATGGAGTTGGGGAAGGAAAGGTTCGCGGTCTCAAAACTTATATCGCCGTTCAGGTTCCGATTAAGTTCGGGAGCCGAAAATCCCCTGCCCTTAAGTTTGGTTTGGAAGTTGTTGACGGTTCCGGTGATTCTTCCGCTCAGATCCGGCTTGAAAGTATGTATCAGGGGCACGATGTTCATGTTGGTAAAATCGACCCGGCAATCAAACGGATACCCGTTTGGAACGCCGAGTTCAATCGCTCCGACAATCTTGACCGGAGCACCGTTGACATCCAGATTCAGCGGGCTGACATTCACCATATTGCCATTTAAAATAATTTCCGATTTCCGGCAGGACATCTTCATTTCCGGGCCATAGGTAATGCCGTCAAGGTCAAGCCTGACAATCGCATCGGCATTGAGTTTCAACGGCTGAGGGGCGGGAGGCGGGCCTGATTGCGGAACTGCCGGACCAGGTTGATCTGGAGCATTGACGGCGGGGGCTGCCGGAGTGGCGATCTCTTTCAGCAGCAGGAGGTCGAGGCAGGTCGAGTTCAAAAAGATTTCGCTCTTTCCGGCACTCAACGGCAGGGCAACTTTCCCCGTAACGTTTAAATCGGTAATCCGGTTTTTCCCGTCGGTTATGTTGCTGCTGAATTTATGAACGCGCAGGAGCTTTCCTTCCGGGCGGACATCAAATGCTATTTCCGCATTGACGGGACGGTTCAGCGACGGCACTTTAAGTTCGTTGAAAGACAGTTTACCCTGCGCCGTCTGACGGGAATACTTCTCGCTCATCGCATACGAGAGGTCACCCGAAAGACGAAAGACCGCCTGGGGGGGAGCCTTCATAAAAATCGCCGCCAACATCTCATTGGCGTAGATAATACGGTTGTCAAAAGACAAGCTCCCGGTACTGACATTGATTTCCCCGGAATTATTCATCTGCAGCGCCATCCGGTGTGCCTTGGAAATACAGGACTCCAGCTTGCCGATCCGGATCATCCGGTAATCATCGGAGAGATCGATGTTCAGAACGTGGGTCGTATCCAATTCACTGAAATCAAGATTACCGGAGCGGAGGTGAAAATTCGAAAAATTCATTTCACCGGAAACCTGCAGCGACTGCGGTTTCAACGCCATGCGGCAGTTGAGACCGGCGTTCAACGCCCCGGAGAATATACGGGTGCCTGGTGGCAGAAAACCATTGACGAAGACCAGATTCAAACGGTCCGCCTGAACTTTGATCGGCAGAGGCAACTGCAAAACCTCCCGGTCTAACGTTACGGGGCCAGTCAGAGCTACGGTTAGGCGCCCGTGATTTCCCCGATCCAACGTCACCTGCGTATCGGCGATACTCAGTTGTTTCTTCTGCATGTCAAACTCTCCGGCGCTGCGCAAGGAGAGCGAAAAAGGCTTCAGTATTCCGCTGACCCAGGCGATTGCCGGCCTTCCCGGAAATGCAGGAGGCAGTTGCGATACGGTGCGCTCGGAAAGGTCGGTAGTTTCAACGGTAAACCGGCACGTTTGTTCCGACAGCCGACCGCTGCCGCGGAGAGACAAGCCGGCAATATTGTCGGCACGTTGTGACAACCGCACATCCAGCGATGACAGTTCCCAGTTGTCCATCTGGCGAATATTGCCATTGACATCAAAATACATATCCATGGAAATTTTACCACCATCCCGTACCGCAAGCGCCAGACCGGACGTTTCCATAATACCTTTGACCATGATACGGTTTTCGCGGCTGTCAAAAACGGTTTTGACATGCCCGCGAAGTTCTCCCGAGGCAAAATTATAGTTTGGCGGCAACAACAAATTAAGCTGCGGCAGGGGCAGTTTACGGATATTCATATCGAGTGCCGGATATTCCGCCTGGGCTTGCGGCTGACCGTTAAGATCCCAGGTAAATGGAGCGGACAGGTACAGTGCAAAAACCGAGTTGCCCGATTCTTGGAGTTCGATGCGGAGCGTTTTTGCCGCCAACTGGTGTTTTTGGGTATTGAGGTCGAAATCATGGTTCAATTCCAGTTTTATCGGTGGCAGCTGGCCGGCACTCCTTCCATCAGGCTGATGTGTGACGATGGTGTGCATCGCGGTCGCCACAGTCCCATCATCAAAAGAAAAGGAACCATTGGCAGTAATCCCGACCTGCCCCAGTTTATAGCCACGAAGATGCCGCTCCGCCAGTTTGAGAAGAAATGGAGGCAGTTGCGTTGCCGACAGGGTAAAGTTCTGGTGCAGAGGAGTCAGTGTTCCGGCGGAAGAAAGGTCCAGTCGGGAAATAGTCACATCTTTCCGGTTTTGCTTCAGACTCAAGGATTTCAAGCTCAACGAGCCGTCGGTTCCCGATTCCAGCTGTCCGGTAAGAGTGATGGTATTATCGGTAAGATCGAGATCGCCGATATTACCCTGGAGTCCGGATGCGGTTATGTCGAGGACGCCATTGCAGGGAATCCGCCGTTCGTTGAGCTGAAGCTTGACTGCGGCATTAAGGGCACAGTCCCGAATGGCGATACCCGGCTTATCCAGCTTAAGTCCGCCTTGCAAAAGCATTGCGGCATTCTTCCCCGGGGAGAGGTTTTCCAGTTTAAAATTGAGTTCCCGGACGGACAACGCCATTTTCCCGCCGGGGGAATCGGAACTGATTTCCGCGTTGATATTTCGCATCTCGATGTTTTTTATGTCGATATCCGGAAGAGATATTATATCGCTCCGCCGGGTCTTCCTTTGTGAGACAGGAGGTGCCTTATGGCTTTTTCCCGCGTCTCCAGATAAGGTGTTTTTGTTCAGGAGAGGCAGATTCCATTTACCGTCCCGGTCGGCAGAAAGTTTGACGGAAACATCAGAAATCGTAAGCTCTTCGATCCGGATATGGCCGGGCAATGAGAAGAGATCGCATTGCAGCGACAGATTGGCGCATTGCAATATCGGAGCGTCCGCCGGACCGGCACTCAAGCCTTGGATATTGGCTTTCCCTGCGAATGGCTGAATGGATATCTGGCGGGCGGAAAGCTCCACGCCAACCGCTCGTCCGGCATAAGGCAGGATAACGCTTCGGATAAAGAATGAGCTGGTCACCACAAAATAACCGATGCCCAGCACAACCGGCGTCAGCACGCATACTACCAGAAATATCTTCAGCAGCAGACGTTTTTTCTTTGTAGCCATATCAGCTGAACCCTGCCTTGGTGTGTCACGGAGAGAGGTCTAACGCCTCTCTTACATTCCGTGGGATAGTGCCTTTTGCAGTTCTGCCTGAAATTCCTTCAGATCATTTTCAGTGGGCTTGCCCTGGGACTTGTCCAACCCGAGTCGACCGTAATGATCCAGCACCCATTCCGCCGAAGCGCCGGAGGCGAATTTTACCGTACCGTTGGCAATAGAGCCGGGGCGGGCCAGTTTACTGATTTCGACGATGGTTTTACTCTCAAGCGCCGTCTCAACGGAATCCTCCGCCTCTTTTGCTTTCAACTGCTCTTCCTTGGCCAAAGCCTCAGCAGCACTGTCCTCATTGGCGATGGATTCGATTACTTCTTCAAGTTCAGAGGCGAGGATACGCAGATCGAGAAAAGTCATTTTATAATTATGGTCGTCAGCAAGAAGCTTCTGAATATCCGACAGCGGCGTTCTTTTCTTCAGTTCAGCCGCAACAATGGCTTTAAGTTCGTTCTGAGTCATCATCTATTCCCCATGGTTATCCGTTTTGGCAACGGCAGATTCATCTTTTCCGGCGGAACGGTTCCCCCCATTCCGCCAAGCTATATTAATAAATAGAATATAATTCTTAAACCGGATTTTTAAAGTGTAAAACCTTATTTGCGGTAAAAGTTCTCGGCAGACTCATTTTCCGTCCGGAAGAAACAGCTAAAATTTATCTTTTTTTATAAAAATGACTTTAATTATTACGAATGCACGATAAATTAAGTTAAAATTTTAATGTTTTGAGTTTGCAGATGGACTGTAAACAGGAGATACAAACGGTATGTTTTACCAGAAAATCGCGAGATTGTTTTCCAGTGATATTGGGATCGACCTTGGTACTGCCAATTGCCTGGTGTTTGTACGCGACAGAGGCATAATCCTTTCCGAGCCATCCGTGGTTGCAATCACGGAAAGTACGAAAGAGGTATTGGCCGTTGGTGCGGAAGCCAAGCGCATGTTGGGCAGAACGCCCGGAAACATAAAGGCTGTTCGCCCCATGAAGGACGGGGTTATCGCGGATTTTGACATTACCGAAAAAATGCTTAGATATTTCATTCAGACCGCTCGCGCCAAAGTCGGCGGCCGTCGCCGCTTCCTTCCGCCACGAGTACTGGTTGCCGTTCCTTCCGGCATTACTGAAGTTGAGACCCGCGCAGTCCAGGACAGCGCATTGCGCGCCGGGGCTGACGATGTTTATTTGATTGAGGAACCGATGGCAGCAGCTATTGGAGTTGGCCTTCCGGTTGCTGAACCCTCTGGCAGCATGATCGTGGATATCGGTGGCGGGACAACGGAAGTGGCGGTGATTTCACTTTCCGGCATTGTTGAAGCCCGTAGTGTCCGCGTCGGCGGCGATGAGATGGATGCTTCGATCGGACAACACATGAAGAGGGTTTACAATCTTATGATCGGGGAACGTACTGCGGAAGACATCAAAATCAAGATCGGCAGCGCGTACCCCGAAAACGATGAAGCAACACTCGATGTCAAAGGTCGCGACCTGGTTTCAGGTTTACCCAAGACAATCAAGGTTTCCGCATATGAGATCCGCATGGCCCTTCAGGAGCCGGTGACCAGTATTGTTGAGGCAGTCCGCACCACGCTGGAGCGTTGTCCTCCTGAGCTGGCAGCCGACCTGATCGACCGCGGCATCATGTTAGCCGGCGGCGGCGGCTTGCTTCGCGGCTTGGACAAATTGATTTCCGAAGAGACCGGTTTGCCTGTTTTTGTTGCCGACGATCCGTTGCGTGCGGTTGCTAATGGGACCGGTATTGTTCTGCAGGAAATGGATCTGATGGCGCGGGCGTTGTCCTCCGCTAAAAGATAGTACCATTCTTACCTCGTCAAGGCGCGTCTCTTGGGCTGTTGGTAAATGTTTTATAGAATTTAAGGCGGTTATCCAATGAAAAAGTGGCAGACCTGGTTTGGTTTGATATTGATAATGTTCGCCGTGTCCGTATATGGACAGGACAACGACCTGCAATACCGCTCCGACGATGTTGACGGAGACAAAGATGCGGACGCGATGCAAAAGATACAGCAACGTTTTCGCCTGGGAGAAATCCTTGAAGGCGGGATTTCGCTCCATGAAATCCCCATCTTGAATCCCGCAAAACTATTGCCAATTAATATTTCCAATAAGGTCTACGCCATCATCCGGGTAAAGTTGGATCCGGGACGCAGCATCAGCATCCATGACTTCTCCTTGATCCATAACTACAAAGGATTCAATTGCGTGGCTGTCAGTCCGGTGCCGGGAGAATTTAATGCGGAACGGCGTGTCTTCACCAGTTCCGACAGCCGCAAGGTTTATGACCTGCTTTTTGTTCTGGACATTCCCGATTTCAACGCCTCAATCACTTATCGTTGCACGTTGCATTATCTATTTGCAACTATCGGGCAGATCGATGTCGATGTCAAATTGAAAAATTTTGACTTAAATCCCATCCAGTTTTCCTCTTCCGACGAAGACTGATCTATCGGCGCCAATTTTTAAGAGACCGAACTTTTTCCAAACAGGCGCCCTTTCCTGCATTTCTGGCATGCATAGACTTTCTCAATTTTTTACATTTTTATTTCTCCAAAGTGTTAAAATAATCTTGACAATTTTTTAATTACCAGCTATAATTCTCATAAAGTGTTAAATATATTTTATCAATTATAGGTTTCGTAGTAAATTATGGTACAAATTGCAAAAACCCAGATTGCCTTCGACTTTTACCGACAACTGCACAAACGCATATTGCTCGGTAAATTCAAGGACGACAAAATACCCGGCGTTCGTCAACTGGCCGAAGAGGCCGGAGTAAGCGTTCCTTCGGTTATGGATGGCATCAATCTGCTGGAACAGCGCAACGTGGTCTGGCGGCGGCAGG
>QKAL01000062.1 GCA_003246475.1 Lentisphaerota bacterium | reverse complement strand
GGAATCATCTTCGGCAGCGCACTGCTGCTAATACAGATATACCCCGAAAACTACAAAAATCCTCTGCGCTGGCTAATCGTCTACGCCTGCGGCGGACTGGCAATATCGATTATTTCAATCTCCGACAGTGCTGTTTTTGTGATCGCCATGATTCCTATGGCTTTGTTCCAGTTCTATAATGCAGTCAAACACCGTCGCCGCAGTCTCTACCTTACAACTGCAGTCTCAATAATATTGGCCGCGCTATTGTGCCTGACACCGTTCTACCGTATAATTTACGGAATGATTCAACTGGTAATGGAACAATCCGGGGCCTATACTCTCGCCCATTGCGTCCCGCTGATGACGGGGAATGAACTCAATATCGAAATCACAAAAGGGATATTCTGGTTGTTCGTCAGGTTTTCCTGGCTACTTGTGGGCGGGGTTGCAATATTCCTGATGCTCACCAGAAAACGCGCCAGTCTCAAGGACAACATCTACTGGCTCGGCTATGCCGCAATCGCCATCACAACCATCATAATGATCCAACGCGCCGGTGGGCGTATAGACCTCTCGTCAAGTTCACGGATACTCTGGGCTTCGCTGGTCTACACCGCCATACTGCTGCCGTTCATGGTCTCACCACTTTTGAACAACTGCCTTCAGCGTCTGGCCTTCATGATTACATGGGGATTCATTATCGGCCTTACCGGGCAGCAGGTGGAGAAGTGTTCTCTGGCATTATCGACCCCCATAACTCCGATACTCCAACCGGAATATACCGTAGACGGGAAAGCTGTCGGTTTTCCCGAACTGGGTAGCAATTTTGCCATAGCAAAGAACCATCTTGAATATCTGCAACACAATAAACACATAATTGATTCAATCTTGACCCCCCAAGAAACCTATCTGGACATGACCCACAACAGTACCGGATACGCATACTTTCAGCGGCGTCCTCCCCTGCGCTACGTCTCCTACAACTATATTGTTTCTGACAAACAAGCAAAACGAGCAGTCGATACATTACGTAAAAACCCGGTAACACTGGTTTTGATTAAAGGGCGTAGCGTCGATTTTCATGAAGGTCTACTCCCCTTGCGGTCCTATTGGCTTTACCGTTATCTGATGGATGAATACCGCCCATTTCAGGACATATACGGTCAGATATGGATGATTCGGCGCGGCGAAGAACAACGACTCAAAAACCTGCCGGAGTTGAAGCCAGACTCTCTCGACAATATTGAATTACTCAACCAGAGTTTTAAGGATCTAACTATTGACGCCTATCCCAAGTGCTGGGGCAATTCTTTTGAACGGCTATTGCCACGGCTCAGACCAGTCATGGATCTGAGCCATTACATCAAACCAGAATCCAATATCATCAGGCTTAAAAACAATGAATTCGAGACATCTGGCGGCGCAGTACTGTCGATAGTTCCGCCTCATAACGTTGATAGTGATTTTCTCTATATTGAATTCGATATTCCTGTCTGGGGATACTGGTTCAAGATTAACTGGACCGACAACTTAGCGGAAAATAGACAAACTCATATAGAATTTTGGGGCGGTGGATCACAGTTCCTTATTCCCCTTTATTCTGCACCCGGTTGGGTAAAAAACTCACATTACAAAATATTTATACTGACCTTGCCTAAAGAGTATCAGGGGAAGTTTAATATCAACAGACTGGAACTGTTTAAGAGACAATAACCTCGAATTTATTATTATTTTAACGCTGTCATATATTGCATTTACCATGATTGACAATATAATGTAATTATCAGGGTATTTCATTTTATGTTGAAATATCGCAATTAAAATTGGATTGTATATGACAAATATAGTTGTTGTCGATGACGAGGCTCTGATTCGCCAGGCTTACACCGATATCTTTGAAGATATGGGCTATGGGGTAACCGCTTTTGAAAGCGGCTTGGCATTACTTGATTCTTTTCATACGCTGAACGCCGACCTGATTATTCTTGACGTTCAGATGCCTGGGCTCGACGGCATCAGTGTCTGCCGGAAAATCCGAGAACTGCCAGACGGCAAAAAAACACCCATTATCATTATTTCCGGCAGTTGCGGTCGTGCCGATCCCGATCTAATCTACTCCGGAGCCAACCGCTTCATTCACAAACCAGTTGATACAGAGTCCCTCATCGAAGCGGTTCAGAAGACTCTGGCGGAGGCGTCGTAACCCAGTCCGCTCCGCCCAAAACACTTTTTTTATAATCAGATATTTACAATCTGTCCAGGTTCAACGCTGAAAAGCTTGTCGTTGTAACGAAACCATACCGTAAACGCGCTGGTGTTCCTGATGCAGGAAACATCCACTGAACATTGCAGATTCCTCCAGGCAGTCACATACTCGTAAATTTCCATGTTGGTTGCAATCCAGATATCCGGCGTACTCCCGGCAACCTGACAGAACTCTTCAATCAGCTCCCAGTTACCGTCATTATTGAACTCGTAGGAATGCCCCCAGAGATAAAACAGCTTGTCGGAATTATGACGATAATCAACAAACTCTTTCCAGAGCAGCATGATATCGTTTTTATGATGGCAGGACACCTGCCAATTCATGAAATCACCCGGTAATGCGAATTTGTCGGCATTGCGTACAGTAGGACGGACGTAAAGTATTCCCGCCGATTTGAGAATTCCACCCACTCGGGCATCCTGAGAACCGAACGGCAAAGACATACCGCGTACAGGATAACCCAGCAACGCTTCCAGAGACCTACGGTCTTCGATGATTTCCGACAAAATCATGTCGCTCGACTGCCGCTCCAGCCATGGATGGCTGACCGTATGTACCGCCACTTCGTGCCCGGCAAACAACGTTTTCACCTCGTCAGCACGGATAAAATTATTCCACCCGCACTCCTCTTTGGTCAGACCGAACTTGCCACTATTGAGGTTGAACGTCCCCTTGATTCCATAACGATTCAGTATCGAGACCAAAATGCGGTCAAATTCGGTTCCATCGTCCCAACTGGTTGTCAACGCGCCGGACAATCCTTGAGGCCAGGAAAAATCAACTCGCTTCATTTCAACTCTCCCAAGTAAAAAGGCACGCTCCGTTATGAAGCGTGCCTGAGATCAACTGTAATTTCAATCAAAGCGTGGCAGTCAAATCCTTTTCCGCGCGATTTGCTTCAAAAATCGCCGCGGAAGTAAACAACTTTTCCTCAGCCATCGCCGGAGCAATAAACTGCACACCCACCGGCATGCCGCTCTCCTCTTCCAAAGAAGCGGGTACGCTGATGCCGCAATTACCGGACAGATTCAGCGCAATGGTATAAATGTCCGCGAGATACATCTGCAGCGGATCCTTCTTTTCACCGAATTTAAACGCTGTGGTCGGCGTTACCGGCGTCAAAATCAGGTCACACTGTTTGAAAGCATTCTCAAAGTCACGGCGAATCAACGTCCGGACTTTCTGTGCCCGGAGGTAAAAAGCATCGTAATATCCACTACTCAATACATAGGTACCGAGGATGATACGGCGCTTGACTTCGTCACCGAAACCTTTACCACGGGTTTTGAAATAGGTATCCAGCAAATCTTCGGCACTGTTATCGCGAGCCCCATAACGAATACCGTCGAAACGCGCCAGGTTAGCACTGGCCTCCGCAGTGGCAATGATGTAATAGGTTGCCACCGCGTATTTGGTATGTGGCAAGGAAACTTCCACAAATTCAGCACCAAGCTTTTTCATGGTATCAATGGCCGACTGCACACCATTCTTGACCCCATCAGAGGAATCGGATTCGAAATACTCTTTCGGCAAACCGATCTTTACCCCCTTAAGGTCCCCGCCGCGGGATGTGATTACCGCATCGGCGAAACCACCGCAGGCATCAGGCAGAGAGGTACAATCGCGGGCGTCATGACCACCGATTGTATCCATAATGATCGCCGAATCCAACACGTCGCGGGTCAGGGGCCCGATCTGGTCCAGCGACGAGGCGAACGCGATCAGACCAAAACGCGAAACACGTCCGTAGGTGGGCTTGAGACCGACAACACCGCAAAATGCGGCAGGCTGACGAATCGAACCACCGGTATCTGATCCCAGCGATGCCGGGACTTCACAGGCGGCCACCGACGCGGCAGAACCACCGCTGGAACCTCCCGGCACCCGGTCAATATCCCACGGATTGCAGGTCTTCTGAAAGGCGCTGTTTTCCGTCGACGATCCCATGGCAAATTCGTCCATGTTCAAACGTCCCATCGGGATAAAACCTTTGGCTTTCAAACGGGCGACCACGGTGGAATCGTAAGGCGACACCACCGGTTCCAGAATTTTAGAGGAACAGCTGCAGCTTTCACCTTCGGAAACAATACAATCCTTGATTCCTATCGGAATGCCGTCGTATTCGCTCAACGGCTTGCCGGCTGCCCGACGACTGTCGGACGCGGCGGCCTGCGCCAGAATCCGTTCGCCGTCACACTTCAGAAAGGCTTTGACTTTGCCGTCAACGGCAGCCACCCGGTCGAGATACGCCTGACACAGTCCAACGGCGCTGATCTTTCCTTCGGACAGCAACGCCGCAGCCCCCGCGATCGTAAGAGATTTTACATCTATACTCATTATGACATCTCCTCGCCCGGCAGGATCTTCGGAACGTTCACCAGTTCCCCATCGATCACCGCCGGAGCGTTCTTCAACATCACATCGCGCTCATACGACGTACCATCGACGTCATCACGCCAGATATTGGACAGCAGCGCGGCATGGGCGGTCGGTTCGATGCCGGTCACATCCAGCTCATTGAGCTGTTCAATGTAACCGAGAATTGATTCAAGATCGTGCTGCAACCGGTTCCGGGTGGGCTCATCGAGCTCCAGCCGCGCCAGCTGCGCCACATAACCGACATCGATATTAATATTCGTACTCATCATCAATCTCCAATCCGCCCCCGACCGCAGCCGAGGTTATTATGCCTTTTCCAGTTCAAGAGTCTTGGTGATCAAGTCACAGACTTCCGTCGGCCCGAAGTACTGGATGGGGCCCGGATAGACGTAATCAGTTTCCACCGCCCAAACGTCACGGTTAGCGGCAAAGGTCTTGAACGGCTTGTCTTCGAGTTTTACCAACGCCTTCTGGATAACCGGCTTGTCTTCACCATGGCGTCTTTCCATGTTCATCATCATGGTGATCGGAATACCGCCGGCAATCCACTGGTCAGCCGGGTTGATGGTATTGCGAACGGAAGACATATACCCGGTCTTACCGGCGTTCAACAGCGCAGTCGCGTTATAGCCGAGGCTGTAGCAGTAGTCCGCGTCATAGTTGGACGGAGCGGCGCAACGGCCTTCGTAACCGAAGAAATGGCTCTGAGTGCTGAATTTGCCCTTGTAGGAACCCTGTTCCTTCATTGCCTTAAGCTTGGAACCGACCATTTCCGCGAGAAGCTTTTCGGTTTCGATCAGGGAAACCTGAACGTTGCCGTGCGGGTCACGGTCAAGGCAAAGCTGCAGCTGAATGGTCTGCGGCAGGGACATGAAAGTTTTGGACAAAGCAGGATTGAGTTTGTCGGCAATGAACTTGATCTTGTCTTCCTTGCTGAGGTCGGAGAAGACTTTTTCTTCATGGGCGAGAAGATCGTTAAGTTCGGCAATCAATGTCTTCATTTCGGGAATGAATTCGATCAGGCCTTCGGGAATAAGGGCAACACCAAAGTTGCAACCTTTGGCGGCGCGTTTGGCAACAACGTCGGCAATGTAATCAACGATCTCGGCGATAGTCTGCTTCTTAGCGGCAACTTCTTCGGAGACGATACAGATGTTGGCATGGGTCTGGAGGGCGCATTCCAAAGCGATATGGGAAGCGCTGCGCCCCATCAACTTGATGAAGTGCCAGTATTTCTTGGCTGAGTTAGCGTCGCGCTGAATGTTGCCGATCAATTCGCTGTAAACGCGGCAAGCGGTGTCGAAACCGAAAGAGGCTTCGATAAATTCATTCTTCAGGTCGCCGTCAATGGTCTTCGGGCAGCCAACAACGTTGATACCGATGTTGTTATGCTTGTAATACTCGGCCAGCAGGCAGGCGTTGGTATTGGAATCGTCACCGCCGATGACTACGAGAGCGGAAATACCCAGTTTTTCGCAGTTGACGCGGCCGGTTTCGAACTGTTCAATCTTTTCCAGCTTGGTACGGCCGGAACCGATCATATCAAACCCGCCGGTATTGCGGTAGGCATCGATGATGTCGGCAGTCAGTTCCATGTATTCGTTCTTGACCAGACCGTCCGGTCCCTTGAGGAAACCGTAAAGCTTACTGTCCTTGTTGATGGACTTGAGGCCGTCGAAAAGACCGGCGATAACGTTATGACCACCGGGGGCCTGGCCGCCGGAGAGGATCACGCCAACGTTGATAGCCTTGCCGGCCTTGGCTTCACCGGACTCGAAAACGATCTGCGGGCTGCCATAGGTAGCCGGAAACAGAGCATTGATCTTATCTTGGTCGGCGACGGACTGGGTCGGCGCGCCTTCAACGGTCTTCACGGCAGAAATGCCATTACGCAGGGCAACGGGCAATTTCGGCTTATACTGAAGTCTGGCTTTCTGCAACGGGGAAATCATAGTCATTTTATTCTCCATCTATTATGGGTTTGCTCATATTTAAAAATGTGAAAATTCAAAACTCATAAACTACCTCTTTTTGACGAATAATCAAGCTTTCACGACCTATTTTTATTACTTTGTAACCATACTGGCCGCAAGTTGCGGTTCTACCCGAAAGCTGGACAACTGGCATAAGTGTAAAAGAATCCTAAATCAAGAAGCTAAAAAGGAGTCGGGAAAATGAAGAAGACTTATGATATTTTGAGTATAACCTCCCAAACAATGGCACATGAGCACAAAAAATTGCTTTTCATCGCAAGTTTTTCGGCTCGATCTCATTTTTCTTTGTCCATACCGCATCATAAATTTTTTCTTCCAATTTATTAAACTCGGTTTCAAAAAAAATATATGACGTTTTTTCGGAAAAATTAACCATAACCTTTTTTTTGCCTTCAAATTCAATTGTTAACGATTTACATCGTGAGGCCGAAAATTTTGTTATGTCGTTATTCTCAATCATTAGTAGGTTTGAAAATTCTATTCCGATTTTATTATTTTTTTGTACAAATTTCAAGTTATCGGATAATAGCGTCAACTTGGTATTATTATTTTCATCAAGAGTAACAAATAAATACACATAACATCCACTGACATATTTTTCGATATATAAAACATAAGATTCTCCCATTCCGAAAACATTTAATCCCCAGAAAACAAACATAAAGATAAAAATTTTTAAGGTCATATTCATTTATATCTATCCTTATTATAGTTTTGTGTCAGTTTAATAAATTTCTCGTTATGTTTCTCATTCTCACGCGATTTCACTCTCAGGAGATTACAGATTCCCTATTTCGCTTTGCCATACCTCAGTTCCATCGGCAGACGATTAAATATAATATATTTTACTATTGGATTAAATTCCAGCGAGTTTGAATGTAAGCACATCGCCATACCTCAACGCATGACACTCCCCCCATTTAATGTTCACGTTTGATCTTAATTTTGCGCCACAATACTTTTTAACCATAACTCCAAGCCTTCCACTTCCGCTTCACTGTATCTTATATTGCACTCAGATTCGCTCTTATCGTCACTTTGCACCATCGTCCAAGACTACTATATTCTATATTCCCGCGCGCCGACAGGTTATTTCATGTAATATAACAAACTCGGGGATATCTTTTATTCAGCACACAAAGCGCGAAGTTATGACAAACAGTAAATGCCTTCAAAAAATCAGATTTATTCCTAAATATCCGGAAGATTACAAAGCAAAGAATAGGATAGGATAACAACCGGCAAATGCCATAATTGCTACGCCCAAACAGTCTTTAAAAAGAAAAAGCCGACCTGAAATCAGGCCGGCTGAGAAGCTAGAAAATGGTCGGAGCGAGAGGATTCGAACCCCTTTTTTACGCCTCAATATACAAAAACTACATACTTTTTACATACATTTCGCCATTAAATCCAGAAATGGCAGCTCTTTAACCGGCATGGCCGACTCTATTTCATGACTATAGAGGTCGGTCATCTGGCTGTCGGTATGTCCGGCCATGCCGCGGATGGCGTGTTCGGCGATCCCAGCGGCACGGCAGCGGGATATGAACGAGTTCCGGAGCGAGTGGTAACACGCCAGGCCATCTTCATTATCCCGAATTTCCAACCGTTCGAGGAGATTGCCGAAGTAGTTGCTGAACGCGCCTCCGGACGGCTTCCGCTTATCGAATCCCAGGACTCTCCCGTCCAACGATTTCGGCAACGTTTGCAGATGCTTTTTCAGCTGGGGATGCAACGGGATCCTGACCGCGCGGTTGAATCGTGCAGTCTTACCGGGCATCGTCGTGATCACGTCATTTTCAATATGGGTCCACCGAAGTTTGAACACCGATTCCTGGCGCAGTCCGGTGAACCAGGTAATCAGGCTGGCAGTTTTCCAAGGCTCCTCGGCCGCGTGATATATCTGGAGAAATTCGCGTTCCGAAAATGGCCGCTGGTGCAAAGAATTGTTTTTCCGGCTAGGAATGATATCGAACGGGGATCGCGACATGCCGGCTTCCAGCAACATCTTTTTGAACACGGCATTCAGCGAGTTTTTATTGTTGTTGAAAGTTTTCCCCGACTTTTTACCGTACAGACGGTTGAGGTAATCAAACGCTATCTCGGGAGTAACTTCGTCCATGTAACGGACCCCGACCTCATCGACAAACCGGCGCCAGTTTTTCGGTGTATTCTCTGGCAAGGTTTCGGCATATTTTTCGGCATACACGCTCAGGGCATCGGCCAATTTCATCCGCTTTCTGGAACCGTCCAGGATATCGTTCCATTCACCATGACCGGCGACGAACACGAACCCGCGGCGGCGTTTCTGACGCTCGGCCTTCAGCGTGGTCATCCAGACCTTTTCCTTTTTCCCGGCTTCAACCTTATCGGTCTCTCCGGTGGTTACGGTCCGAACTTTTCCCGCCAGATCGCGATAGAGGATATGATAAACTTTTCCGACCTTTCGCAACGCCATGATTATTATTCCTCGCCAAAAATCTTCAACGTTTTACCATTTTTCAAAGCCTCAAACTCTGCATCCGAAAACTCCAATTCCAAAATGGAATCATTTGACAATTCAAACGGAGCCATGGAATTGCGCTCCAATGAAAACACCTGCGAAATTCTATTTACATCCGTATAAGGTGTAAAATATTTTGGGGGGCTTC
>QKAL01000068.1 GCA_003246475.1 Lentisphaerota bacterium | reverse complement strand
GAACAAGCAAAAAAGCTGCAACCACTCTTGAATCAGATCAAAAAATTTTTCGAAAGTATGCACAAGGAAATGGGTGATCGTTCCAGCAAAGGAAGCGGAAAATCCAAACGCGGGAAAAGCGGAAAAAGCGGCAAACACTCCATTAAGGACGACAAGGGCGGGCCTGGCGGGGAAATGAAAGAAAAAATGGAGGAAATGCAGAAGAAGATTTTAAAAATCATCGAACCAGCCAAGGAATTCCTTAACGCAGAACAGTTTAAAAAACTGACGGAAAAACTCACAAAACGGCCCAGCCCGCCACCAAACGGTCAAAATGACAAAAAATTTTCCGGCCAAGGACCGGAAGGTACCGGCAACAACAGTTCCGCATCCTGTACCTTGAAAGGCAGTTATGTGGTCAGCGGAAAAACCACAAAGATCAACAATGAGAGCTATGCCTCGCACGAAAAAGACACTTCTGCCATCTACGTCAAAAACGGAGGAGTTTTGACTCTAGTCAACGTTAAGGTCGAAACCACCGGCAATACGTCATCTCAGGAAAACAGCAGCTTTTACGGGCTTAACGCCGGTATTATCGTTACCCAGAACAGCAGTGCAAACATCACCGGCGGGTTCGTCAATACCAGCGGCAGCGGTGCTAATGCAGTTTTCGCCACGGGTCCGAACTCGAAAATCACATTAACCAACGTGAAACTAACCGCCACCGGTAACGGCGGACATGGCGTCATGGCCACACGTGGCGGTTTCCTTACCTTGAAAAACGTCGATATCGAAACCACCAGGGAGCGCGCCGGAGCAATAGCCACCGACCGGGGAAGCGGTACCATATCCGTTACCGGCGGTACGGTCTTCACCTCGGGAAAAGGTTCACCGGTAATATATTCAACAGGAGCCATCAGTGCCATCGGATTGAACGGAGAGGCCTCCGGTTCCGAAGCAGCGGTTATTGAAGGCGGCAACTCCATCAATCTCATTAATTGTACCATGAGCGGCGGTAAACCCTGCGGTGCCATGCTCTACCAAAGTTTTTCAGGCGACGCCGAAGGACACACCGGAACCTTCACCATGAAAGGCGGTTCGTTGCTCTCTAGGCAAGGCCCGGTCTTTTACGTCACCAACGCCAAAGGCGTCATTAATTTGAATAATGCCGAAGTGAAAAGCAGTACCGGCGTACTGTTAAAAGCAACGGCCGACCGTTGGGGAAATGAGGGCGAAAACGGCGGACACGCCGAACTTACCGCAACCAGTCAAATCCTGAGCGGAGACCTTATTTGCGACAGAATCAGTTCGATCATTGCGACATTAAAGACTAAGAGCATTCTTTCTGGCAAAGTCTGCGGGGCATCGTTATCGCTTGACGAAGACAGCAAGTGGAATGTTACTGCAGATTCAGTCGTAAAAACTCTTGAAATTGCCGATGGTGTTGAAGGACTGGACCGCAGCATTAACAGCAACGGACACAACGTACAATACGCAACCGATGTAAAAGGGAACAAATGGCTGAAAGGAAAGGTTTATTCACTGCCCGGCGGCGGTAAATTGCTTCCGATGGAATAAGATCAGGAATGCTGAAAATCGGCGGTAACGTCGTGACGGAAGTCAGCATTCAGAAAAAGTTCCAGCGTTCCGGCGGCGATAATTGCAGCAACATTCATTGCCTGTTCAAAGGCATAGTCCGTTGTTGCCGCCTGTTTGAAAGCCTCCGTATGCAAGGCTGCGCCATCATCATTGATCTTGAAGAACCAGTTAGTGGCGGGAATACGCTGCGACACATTGCCAACATCAGTAGAAATCATACCATGCGGATTGTTTTTTTCCGGGTAAAGTCCGAAAGCAGATGAGTTTTCAATAAAAAAAGCATTCAATGGCGCATTGATCTTGATCGGCAGATATGGCGTATCCTGCTTCTCTATTTCATATTTGGTCTCCGTCATCAGCGCCGCGCCTTTCACCATTTCGACAAAACGCCGCTCCAGTTTATCTTGAGTCGCCACATCAATGCCACGGAGGTAAAAATATGCCTCGGTGTAGTCGGGAATAATATTAGGTACGTTTCCGCCCGAAGTAATCACACCATGAACGCGGGCGCTGTCCGGCAACTGCTGTCGCCAGCAATTAATGCCGTTGAATAACAATAGAATAGCATCAAGCGCATTACGGCCCAGGTGCGGAGCACTGGCGGCGTGAGCCGCATGACCACGAAACCGTACAGTAAAACGCGCCACCGCCAACGCGCCCTGATCCGGCAAGGTGTCGGGAAACGGATGCGAAGAGAAAACAAAATCAACACCATCGAAAGCGTGTTTTTCCAACATCAGGACTTTTCCGCCTTTGCTTTCCTCCGCCGGCGTCCCGATCACACACACCGAACCTGACACCTCAGGATGGGCAAACAAATATTCTTTTACGGCAACCCCGGCAGCAAGCGCGGCAGACATAATCAGATTATGTCCGCAGGCATGACCGGTTTCAGGTAAAGCATCATACTCGGAAAGAATTGCCACCGTCGGTTCTTCATTGCCATAGGAGGCTTTAAACGCTGTTGGCAGGTCATCAATACCGGCACCGACAATAAACCCATTTTTACGCAAAAACGAAGTCTGTTTCGCGGCAGCCTTGACTTCATCAAATCCGACTTCCGGATTGGCATGGACAAAGTCGGAGAGTTTTCGGATCTCCGGTGCGTTTCTCCTGATTATATCCTGTATGTCTGACGCATTGATCTTCATAATTAAAACCCGAATGTAGGTTGAACAATTCCCCATTCGTCGCCGGGCCGTTCTTCTTTTTTCGGCGGTTCTTCTTTCGCGGCCGGCACTACCGATTTAACCGGCTCAACCGATGATTTCGCGACATCAGGAACTTCAACTGGAGTGTCTTCTGTCAAGTTAACTTCCGGCGCGACCGGACTCTCCTCAACGGCTTCAGCGCTATTCTCCGGCGTTACCGGCATTTCCGGTGTTTCCGCGGAAACGTTATCCTGTTTATCGACAGGCATCGCTTCCACGGCAATCTTTTCCGTTTTCTTCCGCCTCGGACGAGTTGCAGGCTCCGACAGTACCGCTTCAGGGACAACCCCGGTCGCCTGCTCTTGCACTGGCGGTTCCGGCGTAACAGCAGTAATATCATCTTCCGCAGACGCTCCCACATTATTTTCCGCAGGGGCTTCTGAATCTGGATCAACGTTCTCAACGACATCATCCGTGATCACCGATTGCGGCGATTCTTCCACCGCACGTCCAGCTACCACAGGAAGCTCATTCTCAATCACGACCGCATCTTCCGCTATGTCCTCGGGGTCGAGTTCGGCTTCAGACATCGGCAATGCCGCAAGCTCTTCTTCGGTCAGGTAACGCATATGAGTAACCTTGAGCATTTTCTTGCTGTCCAACAGCACGCCTCGAGCCCGGGCGCTACGCTCCGGGTAATCGCGCAGGTTGATTTCACGTAACTTCTTATCCTTGATCTTTGCATCAAGCTGAAGCTGGTAAATGGCATCGGTACGCGGGGTAAAGAGTTCCAAACGGCAGTTTTCGGGGCATATAAGATATTCACGCTCCGTAATAAACTTATCGATCCGGCAACGTTTTATATAAGACTTACCAGATTTTTTATCGCTGTATATCACGCCAAACTCCACGTCCTTGTCATATTTACGGAAGTCATAAAGCCGGCCGACAAAAATCTTTTCCGGAATATTGATGACCTTATAGGAACCTGTCCGCTCAACCAGCAGCAAATGGTCAAACTCATTACATGTTACCAAATCTTCGCTCTTGACATTGGTTCCGATATATCCCTCTTTGCGATCCCAGCCGACCTTGATATTATTGAGCGCGGCAGCGCGGCGGTCGATCTTCTCGAATGTCTCGATCTCGGTGCGACGCGGATAAAGATGTCCGTATTTCTGCAACAGCGACTCGATGTACTTGATGGCATAATCGGTAAGGTGTGCCAAATTATATTTGACCTGTTCAATCTGGACCAGGATGTCCTCCAGATCCCGCTTGTTCTTATTGATGTCGAACAACGAGATCCGACGGATCGGAATCGCCAGCAGCTTTTCAATGTCCTCTACGGTAACATCACGGTTCAGCAGATGACGGAACGGAGCGAGTCCTTCCATGACCTCCTGATGCACCAGCTCGTTGGTCTCACATTTCTCAATGCGCTTGTAGATGCGGTTCTCGATAAAAATCTGTGCAAGGGTCTTGCCGTGGTAAAGTTCCTGCAGCTTACCCAGCTCGATCTCGAGCTCGCGTTGGAGATACTCCAGCAGCTTGGCAGTATTGCGCTTAATTACCTCGGGAACGGACATCTGGACCGGTCTATTCTCGCATATGAGCATCATATTGACGGTAACCGACATCGAACAGTCGGTATAGGCATACAGCGCCTGCAATGCCTTGTCGGTGTCATAGCCGCGCATCGGGACTATCTCGATCTCGACCTTGTCGGTAGTATAATCGTTGATCTGCGCCAGCTTGAGTTTTCCTTTTTCAGCGGCACGCTCGATCGAGGCTATCAGCCCTTCAGTAGTTGTGGACGCCGGGACTTCGCGGATGACCAGCTTGCGCCCGTCGCGGTCGATCCTCGCACGCAGATTGATTTTGCCGTTGCCGTCACAATACTCCGACACATCCATCGTGCCGCCCTGGAGGAAATCCGGATAAAGTTGAAATGGCTGTCCACGCAAACAGGATATCTGCGCCTGCAACAGTTCGTTAAAATTGTGTGGCATGATCTTGGTCGCCATTCCGACGGCAATACCTTCGGCGCCAAGCATCAGTAATGACGGGATCTTGATCGGTAGAGTCACCGGTTCCTTATTACGCCCGTCATAGGAATCGACAAATTCGGTAATATCATTATTAAAAAGCACTTCGCGCCCGAGCGGCGACAACCGGCACTCGATATAACGGGCGGCGGAAGCCTCATCCCCGGTCAAAATGTTACCAAAATTCCCCTGTTTCTCGATAAAAAACTCTTTGTTGGACAACACTACCAGAGCCCCGCCGATGGAGGCGTCGCCATGCGGGTGAAACTGCATTGTATGCCCGATGACATTGGCCACCTTGTGGAATTTGCCGTCGTCCATACGGTGCAACGACCAGAGAATGCGGCGCTGTACCGGCTTCAAGCCGTCGTCAACATCGGGGATGGCTCGTTCTTTGATAACGTAAGAGGCATATTCCAGAAAATTGGAATCCATCAGCCGGCGCAGAAAGGTATTACTGCCGGTCTCCAGATTGATCTGCCGGTCGGAACTTTTGGCGGAACTCATTCCGCCTTCCAAATCATTGAAATCATCTTCTGCCATGCATCATACCTCTATATCAGATTCGCCATGATGTGATCGCGGCGATACGGCGTATTCTTCCCCATATAAAATTCCAGCATATCGGGAACGTTGCGCATATGGTCAACGGTTACATCGATCAGACGGATGTCGTTGCCGATAAACTTGCCGAACTCGTCGGGAGAGATTTCCCCCAACCCTTTAAACCGGGTAATTTCCACTCCTTTAGACATCCCGCCCAGCGACTGAACCGCCTGGTCACGTTCCTCTTCATCATAACAGTAATGCGTCTCCTTCTTGTTGCGGACACGGAACAGCGGCGTCTCGAGGATGAACACATGCCCGGACATGACCAGCTGCTCGAAGTAGGTCAAAAAGAAGGTAAGCAACAGGTTGCGTATATGCAGGCCGTCAACGTCGGAGTCGGTGGCGATAACGATCTTGTTATAGCGCAGATTATCCAGATCTTCCTCAATATTAAGTGCCTGCATGATATAATAGAGCTCTTCGTTCTGATAGAGCTTGTCCTGCTTTTCGTTATGAACGTTCAGCGGCTTACCCTTGCGCGAAAAGATCGCCTGGGTGTAAACATCGCGGCTGGCAACCATTGATCCGGCGGCGGAAAGACCTTCGGTCAGGAAGATCATGGTCTTGTCGCCAAACTTGGACCTATCGTTGAAATGGTATTTGCAGTCTTTCAGCTTCGGAATCTTCAGGCTCATCTTCTTAGCCTTTTCCTTCGACTGCTTTTTCACCGCCTGAACCTGTTTGCGCACTTTTTCGTTCTGAATGACTTTATCAAGCAGCACTTCCGAAAGCTCAAGGTTTTTATGCAGATAGTCGACCACAACCTTGCGCACGGTATTGACGATCCAGGCGCGGATATCGGTATTGCCAAGCTTGTTTTTGGTCTGTGACTCAAAAATAGGCTCTCGTAGCTTGATCGCGATCGAACCGATAATACCGTCACGAACGTCCGAAGCCTCGTAATTCTTGCCGGAAAATTCGTTGACCGCCTTCAGAACGCCTTCCCGGAAAGCGGACAAATGGGTCCCGCCGTCATTGGTATATTGCCCGTTGACAAACGAGAAATAGGTTTCTCCGAAGTTGGCGGTATGGGTAAAGGAGAACTCCATCGTCTTGTCCCTGTAATGGACAATGTCGTAAAGCTTTTCATCCTCGATCTCGGTATCGATAAGATCCTTGAGACCGTTCTGCGAATAATAGCGCTTATCATTGAAGTAGAGCGACAAACCACTGTTGAGGTATGCGTACATCCATAAACGTTTTTCTATATATTCGATCTGAAACTTGTATTTTGGAAAAAGCTGCGAATCGGGAATAAAACATACCCAGGTACCGTTTTTCTCTCCGATATCGCCTTCGGAATCACCAGCAAGCACACCGCGGCAGAACTCGGCCCGGCGAAACTTGCCGTCGCGCACAGACTGGACAACGAATTTTTCCGAGAGCGCATTTACGGCCTTGGTACCTACCCCGTTCAAACCGACTGAAAACTGGAACACATCGTCATTATATTTGCCACCGGTATTGATGATCGAAACGCAATCGACCAGTTTGCCCAGCGGAATGCCACGACCATAGTCGCGAACCGAAACTTCGTTTTCGTTGAGAGTAATGTCGATCCGACGCCCCTCTCCCATGATAAACTCGTCAATACTGTTGTCGATGATTTCCTTGACCAGAATATAGATCCCGTCATCAGGATGCGTCCCAGCCCCCATGCGGCCGATATACATACCTGGACGGAGACGGATATGGTCCAACGAACTCAGGGTCTGGATCTTACTCTCGTCATATACGGCTTCAGTATTGATTTTTTCCGCTTCTCCGCTCATCTTTTCCCAGGTTAAATATGTAAATCAATTAACGAGTTTGAGGTTGTAACCCGTTTAATATATCACACACCGGGGAAAACTCCAGCCCGAACTATCGTTTTTTTTATCATCCTTGGATTCCAATTTTCGCTCACCATTAAAAAAACTTGAAAATTGTTGTTTTTTCATGATGCTAAATCAAGATTCTGCGCTATTTTTATCAAAGTAAAAAACCATGTGTGAAAGGGGAATAAAATTGGAAGCGGGTAAAAAGTTACTCTTCGATCACAATGCCATTCAATCCGGGCTGAACCACATAGCCGACCAGATCATTTCCGAGTTTAAACCGGAAGCGCTCAAAGAGATCGCAATGATCGGCATCCAGACCCGGGGAGTAGCAATCGCCGGACGGCTCAGAGAGGCTATAAAAGAGAGATCCGGAATCGCGCCGGAATCCGCCACTCTCGACATCACCATGTACCGCGACGACATCGGCAAACGCAACGCCCTGCCGATTATCCACGAGACCGACATCCCGTTCGACATCGATGAAAAAACCGTAATCCTGGTCGATGACATCCTCCACACCGGAAGAACCATCCGCGCGGCGCTCGATGCCCTCACCTACTACGGGCGCCCCGCCATGATCCGCCTGGCCGTGCTGGTCGATCGCGACGGACGGGAATTTCCCATCCAAGCTGATTATACCGGACTCTCGGCAAAATTGCCGGAAGGTAGAAAAATGCGGATCGAATTCGGCGAAAGGCCGAACCAGGACGCAATTTATGACATAAAGAAAAAAGCCATTAAATTACCTAAAATAAAATAAAAAATACCGTACATGAAAAAACAAGAGAAAAAAACCGAATTTCAGTGGACCAAGAAAGACCTCTTGAGCCTCTATGATCTCACCGCCGAAGAGATTGTCTGCATCCTCGACACGGCGGAAGAATTCAAGAAGGTTTGCCAGCGAAACGTCAAGAAAGTACCGGCGCTGCGCGGCAAAACCGTGGTTAACTTCTTCGTCGAAGCCAGTACCAGAACGCGTATGTCCTTCGAACTGGCGGAACAGCGGCTGAGCGCCGACATCATCAACATCCAGGCCGACGTAAGCAGCCTCCAGAAAGGGGAAACGCTGCTTGACACGGTAAAAAACATCGAGGCGCTCCAGGCCGACCTGATCGTCATGCGCCATTCAGCCCCCGGCAGCCATAAACTGATCGCCCCGCTGATCCGCTGCGGCGTCATCAATGCCGGCGACGGTGCCCACAGTCACCCGACCCAGGCACTGCTCGACATTTTCACCATCCGGGAGAAAAAAGGCGGCATCAAAGGACTCAACGTCTCCATCATCGGCGACATCCTCCACAGCCGCGTTGCCCGCAGCAATATATGGGGGTTGATAAAACTCGGTGCCAACGTTACGGTCGCCGGTCCAGCCACTCTTGTACCGAAAGAATTTGAGAAAATCGGTGTCCGCGTCTGCCACAACGTCAAGGACGCGCTTGAAAACGCCGACGTCGTCAACCTGCTCCGTATCCAGCACGAACGTCAGACCGCCGGATACTTCCCCAGCACCAACGAGTACGCTGCCTTCTACGGTCTCAATCAGGGCAACGCAAAATATCTCCGGCCGGATGCGCTCGTCATGCATCCCGGTCCCATCAACCGGAACGTCGAGCTCAGCTCGGACATCGCCGACGGTCCGCAATCGGTAATTCTTGAACAGGTAACTAACGGCATGGCAGTACGCATGGCAGTACTGTTCCTGGTCGCGGGGTGCGTGAAAAAATGACAAAAAAATCCTCTTACATCATTTCCGGCGGCCGGGTCATCGACCCCTCCCGCAACATCGATAAGGTCATGGACATCGGCGTCGCCGACGGTAAAATCGTCGACCCTAAAAAACTCAAGGATGTGGAAGTCATCAACGTCAAGGGTATGGTCGTTACGCCCGGACTGATCGATATCCATGTTCATCTGCGCGATCCCGGCCAGACCACTTCCGAAACCATCAGTACCGGTACCATGGCTGCCGCCGCCGGCGGCTTCACCTCGATCGTGCCGATGCCCAATACCAAACCCGCCGCCGACAACCCTGGAACCATCGACCATATCCTGTCCCCTGCGGCGCCATGACCAAAGGTATCGAAGGCCTGGAAATGTCTCCCATCGGCGGGCTGAAAAAGGCTGGCGTCTATGCATTATCCGACGACGGCAAATGCGTCCAGAACAGCTATCTGATGCGCAATATTGTCCGCTACGCCAAGTCGTTCAACCTGCCAATCCTCGACCATTGTGAAGACATGGCGATGTTCAACGGCGGGGTTATGCATGAGGGCGAATGGTCAACACTACTGGGTATTCAGGGCATTCCCTCCGCCGCCGAGGAAATGATCGTCGACCGCGACATCATACTCGCGCGTGATGAGGATTGCCGCATCCATATCCAGCACATCAGCGCCAAGGAAGCGATCGAAAAAGTCCGTACCGCCCAGAAAAGCGGGATCAAAATCACGGCTGAAGCCACACCGCATCACATCACCTTCACCGACGAACAGATCAAGCATTTTGATTCCAATTTCAAGATGAACCCGCCTCTGCGCGCCGAAGACGACCGCGAAGCGTTGCTGGAAGGACTGCGCGACGGAACAATCACTGTCATCGCCACCGACCACGCCCCCCACAACGAAACATCGAAACTGGTTGAATTCGACCATGCGCCGTTCGGCATCATCGGACTCGAGACCGCCGTTTCTATCTGTTTGACCCAGCTTTATCATCAGAAGGTGCTTAAACTCAGCGAACTGATCGCCAAGTTCACCACCGGTCCGGCAGAAGTACTCGGACTCGACATTGGCACGCTCAAGGATGGAGCCGATGCCGACATTACCATCATCGACATCAACAAAGAATACGTCATCGACAAAAACGCCTTTTTCTCAAAGTCGCGGAACACTCCGTTCCACGGCATGAAAGTAAAAGGTAAAGTTATGGCGACCATCTGCGACGGCAATTTCGTCTACCAGGCGAAGTAACCGCCAAGCAGCAATCGAAAAGTCGTACTGCAAACGCAGTACGGCTTTTTTTGTCTGCGCCAACCTGACATAAACAGCGTTGGCAGAAAGAAACGATGCGGATTTAAATTTGAACAGAATCATAATTACGAATTATTCAAATTTAATTAAGAGATGGGCACCCTTCCCTGCTTGCATCAGCAAGAATATGGTATTATAATTTCCCCTAAGGAAACGGAACAATATTTTTTAATTCAAAAATCAACTATCTGGAGTTGCAAGAAAACGGTTTTACGTAAAACTAAAATTATTGATGTAATTTGGGAACGGAAACGAGCAGCAATGTAAAGATATAATTCGGCGGTTTTCAAAGGCAGCAGTTCAACTTTTCACCCAATGACTTACGAATATTGTTTCCAGCCGCAGATGAGCAATCAAACGAGACTCCATAAAAGAACGGAATCTTGTTGATTATAAAAAATAACAAGGAGAATAAAATGAGAAAAATCGCAATTTTCGCCTCTATGCTGATGAGTAGCATCAGTATTTTCGCTGGATCGTTTGAAATTGTTAGAGCGGAATATGGGGCACTGGATACTTGGGCTGATGTAACCAACGTTGTGCGGAACGTTTTGAAGGACGACACATCCACATTAACTGTCAACAACGAAAATTTTGGCGACCCCATTACCGGCGTC
>QKAL01000223.1 GCA_003246475.1 Lentisphaerota bacterium | reverse complement strand
GAGTTCACCCCCACCGCCCAAATTGGCGACCAGGTCCGCGCCGGCGACTGGCTCGGCTGGGTCCCTGAAGGGATCTTCAAGCATCATATCATGGCGCCATTCAACCTTCATGACTCCTGGGAAATAACCAAAGTCAGCCCGGCCGGGAACTATAAAATTTCCGACGTCCTGTTTCAGATCAAAAACGACAAGGGCGAGACCCGTGACGTCACCATGGTTCAAAACTGGCCGGTGAAAATCCCGATCGGCGCCTACCGCGAAAAGTTGCTCCCGGAAGAAACACTTATTACCCAAACCCGCTCCATCGACACCTTTTTCCCGGTCGCGGTCGGCGGAACCTTCTGTACACCGGGACCATTCGGCGCCGGTAAAACCGTTCTGCAGCATGCGCTGAGCCGGTTTGCGGAAGCCGACATCGTCATCATCGCCGCTTGCGGCGAACGTGCGGGGGAAGTGGTGGAAATTCTGCGCGAATTCCCGCACCTGAGCGACCCGCGTACCGGAAAGACGCTGATGGACCGTTCCATCATCATCTGTAATACCAGCTCCATGCCGGTTGCCGCGCGTGAAGCATCGGTATACACTGCCGTTACCCTGGCGGAATATTACCGCCAGATGGGGTTAAAATGTTTGTTGCTGGCCGACTCAACATCTCGCTGGGCTCAGGCGTTGCGTGAAATGTCCGGCCGTCTTGAAGAAATCCCCGGAGAAGAAGCTTTCCCGGCCTATCTCGAATCCCTGATTGCCGGATTCTACGAACGCGCCGGACTGGTCACGCTCAACAACGGCGAGATCGGGTCAGTAACCATCGGCGGCTCGGTATCACCGGCCGGCGGGAATTTCGAAGAACCCGTAACTCAGGGAACGCTGAAAGTCGTGGGCGCATTTCTCGGCTTGTCACGCGAACGTTCCGACGCCCGCCGTTATCCGGCCATCCATCCGCTGGACAGCTGGAGCAAGTACAAGAGCGTGGTCGAACTGGAAAAAGTAACATTCGCCCGCAACATGCTGCGGCGCGGTAACGAAGTCAATCAGATGATGAAGGTTATCGGGGAAGAAGGTACCAACATCAATGATTTTGTGATTTACCTCAAAAGCGAATTCCTCGACTACGTTTATCTGCAGCAGAACACCTTTGATAAGGTCGACGGTGCCTGCGACAATGATCGCCAGGTCTACATTTTCGACAAGGTATTCGCCATTCTGAAGACCAAATTCAGTTTTGACAACAAAGATCAGGCTCGGCGCTACTTCCTCGAACTCCGTCAGATGTTCATCGACTGGAATTACGCCGCCTTTAAATCCGAAGAATTCAGCCGTCAGGAAAAGGCGGTCGAGGAAAAATTGAAGGAGCGTGCTCATGCGTAAGGTATATCACAGAATTATTCAGATCGCCGGTAACGTGATCACGGTCGAGGCCGACGATGTCGGCTACGGCGACCTGGCGGAAGTCACCAGCTCGCGCGGAACTTCGCTGGCTCAGATCATCCGACTGCAGGACAACAAAGTCTATCTGCAGGTCTTTGCGGGAAGCCGCGGCATCAGCACCAGCGACCAGGTCCGTTTCCTCGGTCATCCGATGCGCGTCTCCTCCTCGGACGACCTCCTCGGACGTATCTTTACCGGCAGCGGCAAACCCCGCGACCATCGTTCCCCCATCAATGAAATGCTCGTGGACATCGGCGGACCTTCGGTCAACCCTGCCAAGCGTATCGTACCGAAAAACATGATCCGTACCGGGATCCCGATGATCGACGTGTTCAATACGCTGGTCGAATCGCAAAAGCTGCCGATCTTCTCGGTGGCAGGCGAACCCTACAACCAGTTGCTGGCGCGTATCGCCATGCAGGCGGAAGTAGACGTAATCATCCTCGGCGGCATGGGTCTCAAGCACGACGACTATCTGTTCTTCCGTAATACTCTGGACGAACACGGCGCCTTGTCGCGTTCAGTGATGTTCATCCATACCGCGTCTGACCCGGTGGTGGAATGTCTGCTGGTTCCCGATATGTGCCTGGCGGTGGCGGAAAAATACGCCCTTGAAGGCAAACGCGTCTTGGTATTGCTGACCGACATGACCAACTTTGCCGACGCCATGAAGGAAATCGCGATCACCATGGAACAGATCCCGTCCAACCGCGGCTATCCCGGCGACCTTTACAGCCAGTTGGCTTCGCGCTACGAAAAAGCGGTCGACTTCGACGGTGCCGGTTCGATCACGGTCCTCGCGGCAACCACCATGCCCGGCGACGACGTCACCCATCCGATCCCGGACAATACCGGTTACATCACCGAAGGACAGTTCTATCTGCGCAACGGCCGTATCGAACCATTCGGTTCACTCAGCCGCCTCAAGCAGCAGGTCAACTCCGAAACCCGCTCCGACCATCGTACCATCATGGACACGATGATCCGTTTTTATGCCGACTACAAGGAAACCTTGGAAAAGCAGTCAATGGGTTTCCAGATGAGCAGCTGGGACAATAAATTGCTGAAATACGGCGAATTGTTTGAATCGCGAATGATGGACTTATCGGTCAATATCCCGCTGGAAGAAGCATTGGACCTGGGTTGGGAAACGATGCAGGAATGTTTCGACCGGACCGAATCGGGGATCAAAACCGATTTGCTTAATCAGTACTGGAAAGCCTGAGTCCGTCAACAGTGATAATCTATTCGGAGCATCAAAATGCCGAAAATTAAATTCACGAAAACCGCGCTGAAAGCACAACGCGACGCACTGAAGCAGTTCACGCGTTTCCTGCCGACGCTGCAGCTAAAAAAGCAGCAGTTGCAGATGGAAATGCGGCTCTGCCAGGCGGCGTTGGCTGAAAACGAGGCGCGCGAAGCCGACCTGAAGCGGCGGCTGGACAACTGGATTGCGTTGTTCGGCGGTCACGACAGCGTGGAGAAGTTGTCCGCGCTGGTGGTCTGCGAAGCGGTCGACACCGGCGTTAAAAACATCGCCGGGGTAGACGTGCCGACTTTCAACGCGATACGTTTCGGAGACATCCGTTATAATCTGTTTCTGGAAGAACCGTGGATCGACGATGCTATCGTGATCCTCAAACAGATTCTCAGCGTCCGCGCCGAACATGGCATTCTGCAACGGCAGTATGACCTGCTGGCAATTGAACTGCGGACAACGACGCAGCGCGTCAATCTGTTTGAAAAGGTTAAAATTCCCGAATGCCGCGCCAACATCAAGAAAATCCAGATCTTCCTCGGTGACATGGATACGGCCAGCGTAGCCCGTTCCAAGATCGCCAAGAAGAAATCGCAGGAGGTAGCGGCATGATCATAAAAATGTATAAAACCACCCTGCTCTGCCTTGCCGCCGACAAAGAAAAGGCGCTGGAAAAGCTGCAGGAAATGGGCGTAATGCACGTCGAGATCGCCCAGAAGGTCGAATCCTCAGATCGCCCCTCCACCGAGGCGCTGGCAACAGAGATCGGCAAAGTCCAGAATATGCTGGCGGTCGTCCCTAAAGGCAGCGGATCAACTGTCGACCTTTCGGGGAAAGAGATTGTGGAAAAGGCGTTGCAGCAGATGGAAATCATGGCCGAGGCCGGAAAACGCCTCGACCAGCTGCGCCGTGACCGCGAAAAGCTGCTCCCGTGGGGCAACTTCAATCCCAAGTCGTTGGAGGATCTCGGCAAAGGCGGCATCAACGTCTATCTCTGTATCGGTTCTGCTCAGGAAATGCAGAAGGCCGGAGAGAAAGGGACCTGCGAGATAATCAGCGAGGAAAAAGGACGTTACTATTTCGCGCTGTTCTCCGACATGCCGCAAGACCAGGCGGAGTTGCCGCTGGTATCGCTGCCGCAGGATCTGTCGCTGCAGGAATGCGACGAACAGATCGCCGCCAACGAAAAACGTCAGAGCGATGCGGAAAGCGCACTGTCGGCTCTGACTCCCGGCAGCGAGGAAGTAAAAAAATATCTGGAGGAAGTTCAGGAAAAGCTGGATTTCCTCAATACGCGCGACGGCATGACCAATGCCGGAGAGCTGGCATATCTGCAGGGCTTTGTCCCGGTACCGGAAGGCGAAGAACTCAAGCAGGAAGCGTTGAAGAATGGCTGGGCCCTCGAACTGGAGGAAGCCTCCGTGGACGACCCGGCGGTTCCTACGCTGGTCAGGATCCCCAAGGTATTTCGGATTATTGAGCCGATGATGAAATTTCTCGGCATCGCGCCGGGTTACGGCGAAATGGACGTCAGTATCTGCTTCCTGTTCTTCCTGAGCATCTTCTTCGGAATGATCCTCGGGGATGCGGGGTACGGCGTACTGCTGATGGTCGCTTCAACCGCCATCTGGCTGAAGGTTAAAAATCCGGAGCTGCGCCGTGCCGCCAGACTGATGCAGGTATTCAGTACCGTCACCATTATCTGGGGCTGGTTGTGCGGCTCATGGTTCGGTATCAGCCTGGAGAAATTGCCGGAGTTCATGCGCGGAGTCGGCTGGCTTACCACGGACAAATATAAGGACAACAATGTCCAGTTGCTGTGTTTTACGCTCGCCATCATGCACCTGACCACCGGTCGGCTGTGGGCGGCGGCCCTGAAATGGGGTTCCATCCGCGGCGTACTGGGAGAAATCGGCTGGGCGTTGATCTTGTGGGGAAATTTCTTCCTCACACTCAAACTGCTGGTCTTTCCGGGTGCTATCCCGTCATGGGTAATGTATTTCTACGGCTCCGGTCTCGGACTGGTGGTCCTGTGCGGGATCAACTGGAAGGATCCGGGCGATATCTTCAACTTCCCCTTCGGCGTGATCGGGACGTTCGTTGATATTCTGTCCTATATCCGTTTGTTCGCGGTAGGGATGTCCGGGGCCTATATAGCCAGCAGTTTCAACGATATGGCGGCAGGGCTGTGGAATCAGTCGTCGCCAGTGGTCATGGCCGTATGTATCGTGATCGGAATCGGGATACTGCTGGTTGGCCACGGGTTGAACCTGGCACTATGTTTCATGGGCGTGCTGGTACATGGCGTCCGTTTGAATACGCTGGAATTTTCCAATCATATCGGTCTGCGATGGGCGGGCCGGCCTTATAAAGCTTTTTCGAAACAACAAAAATAATCGTAAAGGAGAATGAAAATGTCACTTTCTTTTGAAACAATGAATTCACTGTGTCTGGCCGGCGGTTATGCGGCAATTGCGTTTGCGGCAATGGGATCAAGCCTGGGTGCAGGCGTAGCCGGTATGGCGGCGATCGGCGCCTGGAAAAAATGTTATGCGCAAAACAAACCCGCACCGTTCCTGCTGCTGGCGTACGCCGGTGCGCCGCTGTCACAGACCATCTACGGTCTGATCATGATGATTTTCATCAAAAATCAGATCGATGCCGGGATTCCTGGCTCTGCCGTCGGCAAGTTCGCCCCGGAAGCGATCGCCAAGGCACAGTACGCGCTGGAATGCTGGCCTCTCTTCCTGTTGATGGGCATCATCGGTGGTATCGCCATGGGTTGTTCCGCGATCTACCAGGGCAAATCCGCCGCCGCGGGTTGCGTGGCCTACGGAGAAACCGGTAAGGGCTTTGCCAACAACCTGATGATCCTCGGTATCGTTGAAACCGTGGCTATCTTCGCACTGGTATTCTGCCTGCTGGCAATGCCAAGCGGAACCAAATCGATGGTTCAGGCAGCCAACGCCGGAGAGCTGAATCAACCAACACTCAATGTGAAAATACAGAAATAAGCCATTTGCTTATTTCATTAGAAAACCGGACAGCAATGTCCGGTTTTTTTCTGTACTATGCAGCTAGACCACATTAAAAAAAATTTCAAAGTCATATGGCCTTATCTGCTGCTGTCTGTAATCACCCTGACGGTCTATCTTCCATCGCTGTCACTGCCTATTCTCGACAGCTGGGACGACCTGTGGTTCATTACTGAACAGCGAAACAATCTGTTATTGTCCTGGCATAATGTTATTCATTACCTCAGCAGCAACATCATGAGCAACTATATGCCGGTAACGATGTACACCTACATGGCCGACCGGACACTTTTCAATCTTGCCCCGGATGTTATGCACCTGCACAATATTCTCTGGCATCTTGCCGCCGTACTGGGATTTTTTCAGTGTCTGCGCCAGCTGAAATGCGATTTACGCTGGGCATTGCCGGTGGCACTGTTTTTTGCTATTCACCCCCAGCGTGTGGAATCGGTAAGCTGGCTTTCGGAACGTAAAGACGTAGTCTGTGCCGCATTTTACTTCTGGAGCGCCTGGTGTTATTTGCGCAACCGCGAACAGGGGAAGCGATCATACGCGGCACCGGTTCTCTTTGTTCTGGCAATGGGAGCGAAACCGATGGCGATAAGTTTGCCGTTTGTTCTGATGCTCTATGAGTTCGCACAGAACAGGAGTATGAAATGGCGCGGCTATCTCAGGCGTTTCTGGCCTTATCTGTTGATTGTAATCGTTTTTATCCCTCTGACCTTTTCCGAATCGCGATATCTTGGCGAACCGGTGCCGCTATACGTCCGCATCACCACCATGATGTACAACTACATCTTTTACATCGTCAAAACATTTTTCCCTTATGAGTTGAATCCATTTTACGGCAAACTCATCATCTCGAAAACACTACTCTACAGTCTGGTAACCCTCTATCTTACGGGTGCGGCGGCATTTATTCTGCTACTGACCAGAAAGAGAGAATTCACTATCTTCCGCCTGATGCCGTGGCTGGTGGCATATGCAACAAGCGCACTGCCGATTATCGGGGTGTTTCCTCTGGGCGGCATCGACATGGCCGACCGCTACAGTTATATTCCATCCACGATTATCCTCGGCGGGATATGCATGCTCCTGACGCACGCAAAAACGGCTAACTCCCGGCGGCTGTCTATCACCGCATATGTCGGATTGCTCCCGATACTGCTTGTTTTCGCCATTAATAACTGGCAATATCAGGCAATATGGATTAGTGTCGACCGCATCAACGAACGCGCCAGCCGCCCGGAAAGGGCCAATATTATCGCCATGACCGCCTATGGCGACTCCCTTTTGCAGCAGGGTCAGTTTGAAAAAGCAGAAGCATTGGCAGACAAAATCTACCGTTCCCCTTATGCCGAATACGACCGGGAAGCGATATACGGGTTTGCCGGTTACATCAAAGGGAAGGCTCTTTACCATCGCGGCCGCCGCGATGAGGCAATCAAACACCTTGAAAACGGTGCTGGGGCGATTGGTTTTTTCACATACAATACACCCCGAAAAACAATCCTTCTGCTCGGCGCCATGGCCGACATCTACTTCAACCGGGGAGACGCCGCCAAGGCGGAGGAGTGTTATGACAGGATTATCAAACTGAGCAAACCAGAAAGCTTTGACCATTATTTCTTCTCCGGACTGCGAGCCATATGCCGGGGAGACATGACAGAAGCCATGAAGTCAATGGAAAAGGCGGTAACTCTGCAACCTCAAAACTCACAAGCCAATATCATTCTCCAGCGCTTGAGGCAGACGAAAAAGCCCGTAATCAAGGACTAATGATCTTCAAAGCGCAAAGAAAATTATATGCGCCATGAATGGCGATTGCCGTCGCAAACAACTCGTATGAATCACTGATCTCCACCGGTCGCCGGTCCAGCCGGTGTTTTCTCCATGCCCGGCGCAACCCCATCGCCGCAATCAACGAGCAGGAAAGATGCAGTGATGTACAGATCAGGAAACGGAAGGACATCATTGCAACCAATTGCTCTTCCGGCAAATGGTTCAAATACACATAACGGTAAATGATGTTTTCAATACTGGCAAAGACAAGCGCGCCCGGGACTGCGGCCAGCATAAACTGCCAGCCGTATTTTACCATGTATGGCCGTTTTTCGAGCAGGAAGATCATTCCGCTCTGTTTCATCAACTCCTCAACCAAAGGTCCGATGCAAACCAGATATATGCTTTGCCAGAGAAAGGGAGTACCGGCCAGAAATACTCCCGGCACGGCGGCGATGCCACCGATAATCCCGGCGGTCAGCGTTATAAAGGCAATATAGGGAAAACGATATCGCCCGGCGGCAGACTCCAGCCACTCACCATAGGCGACCCCATTGTCGCATGACGCCGGCTCGCTCCAGAAAGAGTCACGAATATTTTCTGCAGCCGAAGCGGTTTCACACCATTCGGACTCCGGCTGAACTTTTTCCCGGCAATGCTCCGCATGAAGCACCGGCTCTGAATTGACCGAGAAGTAATCCTGTTTCAATACAGATGTTCCCGTCAGCGGCGAATCAACGCAGTGCCATAGGCAATTACTTCGACTCCTGCCGCGCCTTTTTTCTGGTTATTTCCCTGAATAGACGAGGTTTCCAGGCGGACATTGACCACGGCGTCGGAATCAATATCTCTGGCCTCTTCGAGCATCCGCACCATCGCCATACGGCGGGCATGCTCCAACAGTATTGAATATGACTTCATTTCCCCACCAAAAATGTTACGGAACGACGAGAGAAATTGCTTGAAGTAGTTATTGGCCACCACGACAGTACCGGAAACCAGTTGCGCGGAAGCAACATTATCGGTTCCCGGGAGCATTTTTTGCGTCGTATAGCGGATATAATTTAATTCTTCCTCTTTCTGATTGAGAAATTTAACCCGGCTGCGGTCAATGATCCGCCCGGTAATATATGTCCCGATCAGCATTCCCAAAGGGATTCCAAGGTCGAAAAACAACCGGATTAATGCATTTGTATTTGATTTTTCCATGACCGGTCCCTCGCCTATTCGGAGACGACTACCGCCGTGCCATAAACATATAGTTCGGCCGCCCCGGCAGTAATGGAACTGGTGGCAAAACGTACGTTGACAATTGCATTGGCCCGCAGTTCATTCGCCTGAGCGATCATGCGCTCCATTGCCTGGCGACGGGAATCCACCAGCAGCTCGGTATAGCCCTTGAGCTCCCCACCCACAATATTCTTGAAAGAAGCAGCGATATCCCGACCAATATGTTTGGCACGGACCGTGTTGCCCTGTACCATGCCTTTGACCTCAACGATTGTTTTTCCGGGGATTGTTTCGGTGTTAACGATAATCATAGCCGCTCCTTGTTGTTTGTGATATTATTAATAAAGATTAATGGCTAATAATATCAAGCGGCCATAGGGAAGAAAAGAAAAAATTATTCGACAGTAATACGACGGGAGTCCTGGTTCACATGCTCAATCCGGATATGAATGGTTTCATCGGGGAGAATCTCCTTGATACGTAACGGCCATTCCAGAATCACATAGGCTTCGGGGTTTTCCAGATACTCTTCCACCCCGAAAGCCAACGCCGCAACATAACCGTCAATACGATACAGATCGAGATGGAAAAAC